>NZ_CP024968.1:0-300000 GCF_002804245.1 Mesoplasma coleopterae
ATGGAAACAAAATTATTATGAGAACAAATAGTTAACAAACTAAGTAAAGAAAAATTAATAGATCAAGACATTCTTGAAGAATATATTATAACTTCGGAATTAATTAAACTTTCTGATAAGGAATTTGTGGTTCTTGTAAGATCAAATCTTGGTGTCACAATTTTAAATGAATTTAAAGAAGTATTTATATATGAATTTAAAACACTATTAAATGATTATGTTTCTATTGAGTTTTCAACAAGAAAAGTATTTGACAAAAATAATAAAAAAGAAAGCAAAAGAGAAAAATTAAATGTTTCTCTACCAGAGAACTCTTTAACATTCGATAATTTTATTGTTGGTTCAAGCAATAAACAAGCTAATTTAGCTGCAAAAAGTGTTGTTACAAATCCTGGTTCTTCATTTAACCCTTTATTTATTTATGGAGACTCTGGATTAGGTAAAACTCACCTTTTACAAGCTATTAAAAATCAGGCAATTTTAACTAATAAAAAAGTTTTATATTTTACTTCAGAAGAATTCACAAAAAAAGTTGTTAATGCTTTAAATAAAGGTGATTTAACTGAAATAGAAGAGTTGAAAAGTGAAATAAATTCGAATGATTTTTTCATTTTAGATGATGTTCAATTTCTTAGTAAAAAAGATAAAACTAATGAGTTTTTCTTTAATATAATCAATAATTTTACTGAAAATGGAAAACAATTAGTATTTTCTAGTGATAAAACACCAGAATTGCTTAATGGTTTTGATAAGAGAATGATTACAAGATTTAATTCAGGTCTTTCAACACCTATTAATTCACTTGATATTCCTACCGCTAAATTAATAATTGAATGAGAAATAAAAAAACAAGGACTAAAACAAAAAGTTAATGAAGATGCAGTTGTTTATTTAGCTCAAAATTTTAGTGATGATGTTAGAAAAATTAAGGGTTTAGTTAATAGATTGCTGTTTTTTGGTATTCAAAATGATTTAGGTCACGTCATTGATTTAGATGATGTTGTTGATTTATTCAAAGATACTCCTTCTGCTAATTTAGGTTTACTTAATGTCAAAAAAATTAAAGAAGTTGTTGGGAAAAAATATGATGTAACATTAAAAGCTATTGATGGTAAAGCTAGAACCACAGCAATTAAAAATGCTAGACATCTTTCAATGTATTTTGCAAAAATAATTTTAAATCATACTTCTACTCAAATTGGTGCTGAGTTTGGGGGAAGAGATCACAGCACTGTTTTAAGTGCTATTTCGCGTATTGAGAAACTAATTTATAAGGAAAAAGAGTTTAAAAAAATAGTAGAATCTTTAAAAAATGAAATAATAGGAAAATAGATTAACAAAGCAGTCTATTTTTTTTGTGTGTAAAAAGTTTTAAAGTTGTTGATTACAAATTTTGTTTAACCCTTATTGTATGAGTTATTACATACTTTTCCACATATCAACTCTATTATTAATATTACTTATATAAAGAATAATATAATATAAAAATGCTCAACTATTATTTTGTTTTTAAAGTTAAAATATGAGATAATATATATTGAAATAAGAGGTGTTATATGAGATTAAGTATAAATAAATCAGTTCTTTTAAATGAACTAACAAAGGCTAGTAAATTAATAGAAGTTAAAAATGTAAACCCCGCTTTACAAGGTGTCTACATTGAAGCTAGTTTTGATAAACTTGTAATTATTTCATCAAATACATCAACTTCTTTTAAAGCTGAACTTAATAATGAAAATTCAGATCTAATAATAGAACAACCAGGTCGCATATTAGTTAAACCAAAGTTTATATTAGAATTATTAAGAAAATTAGATAGTGAATTTGTAACTCTTTCTACATTTGCTGAAAATGAATTAGAAATCATAACTGAAAAATCAAGTCTTAAAGTTTCCATATTAAATGTTGACGAATTCCCTTTAATTGGTTTTGTTGAAAATGGATTAGAGCTATCTATTGATGCTCAAGAATTTAAAACAACATTATCACAGACAATAAGTTCAATTAATGAATGAAATCAAAAAGTTGTATTAACAGGTATGAATCTAAAAATAAAAGATAATAAGTTATCATTTGTTACAACAGATTTATTTAGAGTTAGTTTAAAAGAAATTAGTCTTCCTGAAAATACAAACGAAGAAGTTGATATTATTATTCCTTATAAAACATTGATTGAATTAAGAAATTTAATAGATAGTGTTAAAGTATTTAAAATTATAATACATGACACTAATGCAACATTTAAATTAGATAATGATTTATTACAATCTACTTTAATTGATGGAAGATATCCAAATGTTCATTCAGCATTCCCTACAACACATGAAATTAAATTAGAATTAAAAGCTAAAACGCTATTAAAAGTATTGAGTAGATTTGAACTAACAAATGATCAAAATATAACATCTGTTGTAAATTTGGAAATTAACCAAAATGAAATTATATTAAAAACAACAATTATTGAAACAGCTAAATATGAAGAAAAATTTACTGAATATAAATATGAAGGAACAACTAATTTAAATATTAACTTTAATACAAAATATTTAATTGAAGCAATTAGAACATTTGATGATCAATTAATTCATTTAACATTTAATTCACAAAACAAACCTGTGTTAATAACAGGAGCACAAAAACGTGATTTAAAACAAGTTGTATTACCAACTTATGCATAATAAAAAAATCAGGATTTCCTGATTTTATTTTTTTAAACTTAATAGTTTCAATGTACCTTCAATATCTGAATAACCACGTTTTTTAGAAATGGTTACTGGGAAATTAAAGAAATCTTCAAAGAAATCTTTAACACCGCTTATTCCGGCTAATTCACCAGTTACATATAAACCATTTTTAACAACACCACTTCTAACTAATGCTGAAGAATTTTCTAAAACTGAAGTTACTAATGATTTATAGTTTGTAAATGATTTAATAAATATTTTTTTAAATTCTTCACTAACGCAAACAACACTTTTTCTTTCGTTAGTAATAATATCTTTACCGACTATACTTAATTCTAGTTCATCTCTTAATTTTATAATTGTTCCTAATGATCATTTTATTTTTTCAATCATATCGCTATCAACAGAAATAGAATATTCTTCTTTAATGAATTGATTTAAAGATTCATCCAAAAACTTTTCTGCATAAATTGTTTCTTTTTCACTGATTATTTTTCCTTCAACAATTAAGGCAACTTTAGCGTAAGCTTGATTAATGTCTAAAATTAATACTCCATACTCATCTCTAATATCAGCATTAGCTCCTAAAGCAGAAAGTATTATTCTTGGAGCAAAAGTTATCGAAGTGAAGTTTGTATTTTCACTGAATAAATTCTTGAAGAATTCTTGAATGAAGTCATTATCAGAGTTTGGGCAAGAAATAACAATTTTAGCTCCGTCAAACTCTTCTTTAAATCTTTCAACAAGGGTAGTAGCATAATGTTTAAAAATTTCTAAATTTTGAATTACATATTTATCAAGAATATTAACAACTTTTAAAGGATCGTCTAGTCTACCAATGGTATTTTTAACATCACGCCCATATAAAACAATTTCAGTTGTTAAAACATTTCAACAAACTAAACTGAAATCATCATATATTTTACCTTTATCAGATGAAATTATTCTTGTAAATTCTTCACCAAAAACTATTCCAATTTTTTTATTACTCATAATATTCCTCACTTTTCTCACATTAATTATAGTATATAATAAACTTAATGTTAGATATAGGTGAATTAATGGTAAATGAGATAATTATTGTTGAAGGTAAATCAGATTCACAAAAATTAAAGAAAATATATGGTGAAAATCTAATAACAATTGAAACAAATGGCCTTGGTTTTAATAATAAAAAATTAAATTTAATTAAAGAGCTAAGCAAAAATAACAAGATTATTATTTTTACAGACCCTGATGGTCCAGGTAAAAAAATAAGAGAAACTTTAATTGAATTTTTAGATACAGATGTTTTTAATGCATTCATTTTAAAACAAGATATAGATAAAAAATCTAAGAAAATTGGAATTGCTGAAGCTAATGAAGAAGCTATTAAAAATGCATTAAATAATTTAATAACATATAATAAAAACAATAGTTCAATTTCTTGAGATGAATATGTCAACAATGACTTTTATTTAAAAGATAATCGAATAAAAATAACAACTCATTTTAATCTAAACAATGATATGAGTTCAAAAAGTTTATTTAAATGACTAAATTGAATGAATTTAAATGTAGAGGATATAGAAAAAATAATTGGAGAATAATATGAAAGTCGAAGCGAAGAAAAAGTTCGGTCAAAACTTTATAAGTGATCAAAACTTAATTAACAAAATAGTTTCAATATTGGGTGATGATCAAGATCAATTAATTATTGAAATTGGACCAGGTACAGGTGCATTAACTAAATTACTTGCACGAAAGTATAACAAAGTTGTGGCTATTGAAATTGATACTGATATGGAAACAATTTTAAAAAAAGAGGTTCAAAGTGATAATTTTGAATTATTTCTTTCTGATGTACTTCTAGTTGATTTTGAAAAATTAATAAGTGAAAAAAGACAACATGAAAATCAAAAAGTTTCAATAATTTCTAACATGCCTTATTATATAACAAGCGAAATTCTTTTTAGAACATTGAATGTAAGTGATAAATTGACAAAAGCAGTATTTATGATGCAAAAAGAAGTTGCTGTAAGAGTATGTTCAAATAAAGGTGAAAATAATTATAATAACCTGTCAGTTGCTTGTGAATTTTTTGCTGATAAAAAATATGAATTTACTGTACCAAAGCATATGTTTTATCCAGTGCCTAAAGTGGATTCTGCAATAATATCATTAACATTCAACAATAAATACACTGAACAAATTAAAGACAAAGATAAATTTTTAGTATTTTTAAGAAAAATATTTAATAACAGAAGAAAAACAATATTGAATAATTTGTCAAATGTAACTAATGACAAACCTAAAGCTAATGAAATTCTTGATAGTGCAGGAATTGATAAATCTTTAAGACCCGAAGTTATAGGGTTAGAAGACTTTATAAAAATATTTCTTGAAACGTTTCAAAAAGATGTATAATAAAAATCAAAAGGCTAGGTTAGGAAAATTTATGAAAAAATTACTAAGCTTGATGCTTACAATTGGTTTAACTTCTGCATCATCTTTAACTTTAATATCATGTAGTCAAAAAGTATATGGTAGAGACATTTCAAAAATAGGTGATTATTCTTGATCCAAGGAAGAACCTTATTTTGAGTCTTATGATAATGTTTCAAAATTAGATATAAATAATTTAAATGCAGAGCAAATTAAAATTCAAAATAATCCTGTTTTGCCACAGAACTTTTTTGATTTAAATAAATATAATACATCTTTTAAAATTGAAAGTGAAATAAAAAAAACAAGTAGCAACAGCAGTCCCACTTAATACAAAGTTTTTGCCAAATGGTAATCTTGTCTCAGATTTTAGACTAATTGATAGAACTGAATATTATGATCAAATAAATAAATTGAATGATTGGAATTTTGAATCAGATCTAGATGCAAAATATAACAAATCTAAAATTAAATTACAAGAATCTGAAAAAACTATGGAAAAATGAGTTCAGAGCCAAGATCCTAAAACAAAAGAAATGAATATGTCTACAGTTATAGAGAGCACTTCAAATTCAAATACTATAGTAGGTAATAAAAGAGTATATGAAAGATCATTTAACAATTATCAATATAATGATATTCTTGTTTCTTGAGCAGGTTCAATTGATGAAGGTATAATAGTTCCACCAGCAAAAAATCAAGTTGAAAAGGCGCATTTAAACGGTACTAAAATTTTAGGTACAATTTTTCTTGATGGATATCATGGATTAAATAAACAAGCTCTAAAAGGTTTTTTAGAAAAAGATAATAATGGCAAATATTTAGTCGTTGATAAATTAATTGATTTAGCTGTTCAATTAAATTTTGATGGATGATTTTGAAATAACGAACCAAATGGTTCTAATCCAAATGGTTTTATTGTTGATAATGAAATAATGTTTGAAATAATGAATCAAATGCAAGAAGCTATAAATAAATCAAATAACCCAAAAGTCAAAGAATTAATAGTGTTTGGTTATAAAAACCAAGGGCAGCTTTCTACTGATCCAAATGGTAATTTATCAGATTATGAGTCTGAAAAAATATATCAAAATACCAATCTTTTCTTAAACGATTTTTATGTATTTGCTAATGAAGTAAATAGATATGTTGAAAAAAATAAATTATCAGAGCAAGAGCGCTTTGAAATTTATAATATGTTTAACACAGGTGCATGAGTTGGTGGAAGTATATGATTTGATAAGAATAAAATAGGAACAAGAGATTTCAGAGAATTAAATTATATACCTTTTGATAAAAACGGAAATCCTTATGACTTAAATAAACAATCAGAATATAATAGAATGATACAGGATTACAAAGAAGGCACATGAACATTTAAAACTGAACAACAAGACGAAAAAAATGGTGGTTCTAAGAACTCTATAGCCTTGTTTGCATCACACGTACCTTACGACTTAGCATCTCAAGATATGGATAAAATAGGTGAAGGAAAAAATAAAAGTGCTGAGCTTGATACATATGGATTAGTTTCAGCTAATAACTATGATGATCAAATGTATACAGGAAAAAACAAAGCATTAAGTGAAGATGACAAGGGTGTTGTCATTTACCCAGGTGGTGAAAAAGACAATTCAATCTTCAAGGATAAAAGTTATGGTATAGGTAATTTAGTACAGGAAAAAACAATATTAATAGACTCAAATAATTATTTCAAAACCAATTTTTCTACAGGTCAAGGAAGTAAGATGGCAACATTAATAAATGGAGAAAGAAAAATTATTGAAAACTATCCGTGAAGTAATACAAATATAGCAGATATTCAGCCAACTTATAAATGAGATGTAAGAGAAGTGGAAAATAATTCAAAAAAACAAATTAAAAATAATCAAGACAAAAAGATATCAGGTTATTATGATTTTTATGATCCTTATCTAAAAGGTAACTCAATATCATTAGGTTCAGGATTTGATGAAGATGGTAAAATTTTACCTGCAAAATGAGAAGCAAATAAAAAGTATGAATGAAATATAATGGGTGCAAATTATACAAAAGAGGGCGAACCCAAAAAAGTTTCTATGGTAGTAAAGGTGCCAAAATACTTAGAAAATAAGATTGATATAAGTGTTTCAGGCAAAGGTGATAAAACAATAGTTCCAAAAAACCCAACAACAAAAACATATATAAATGATTCAGATTCAACTGATTATACATGAATAAAACTAGAAAACACCTACACTGAACCAATTGGAAAAATAGGTTTAAGTTTTTCAACTGAAGGTCTTGATTCATTAGATTTTAAAATAACATGTGGGGAAATTGTTGTAGACAAAGAGAATAATCAAGTTAAGCAAAATGATAAATCTGATGTAGGTGTTAATATAGAATCTGTGGTACAAAGAAACGGGAAAAACAATATTCGTTTTAGTTTAACAGAAGATACATTGAGTGATGACATTTATTCTTACTATGAAATATATTTAAAAGATGAGAATAACAAATTAATTAGATTAACTGAAAATAATAGTCCAGAATTTTATATAAAACAGATAGATAATAAATATAAAAATTTTTATATAAAACAAGTTGATTATAAGAATCAAGAAAAATGATTCAATTTTAGTTTATAGAAAGGTATATATGATAGAAATAAAAAACATATCGAAAAAGTTTGGAAAAAACTTAGTTCTTTCAGATATAAATCTAACAATTAAAAATGGTGAATCATTAGCCCTACTTGGTTCTAATGGTAGTGGTAAAACAACATTACTTGAAATTTTAATAGGTCAAATTAAACCAACAACAGGATCTGTTTTAATAGATGGCAAAAAAGAAACATTTAAAGAAATAGGTATACAATTTCAAGAAGGTGCATGACCAAAAGGAGTAACTCCAAGATTAATTATTAGTTATTTTTTAAAGAAAAATAAAATTTTAAAAGATCCTGAGGTTAATAAACTTATAGACATATTTGAAATAAGAGAATTTTTAAAAAAAGATTTAAATAATTTGTCTGGAGGACAAAAGCAAAGACTAAATACTTTATTGTCAGTGGTTAATAATCCTAATTACATATGTCTTGATGAAATGATTACAGGACTAGATTTAAAAATGCAATTAAAATTAATTGATTTTTTTAAATCGCTAAAAAAACAAAATAAAACAATTATTGTCATTTCACATAACCCTGAAGAAGTGGAAAAACTTTGTGACAAAATAGTTATTTTAAAAGAAGGTAATATTTTTTACAAGTCAACAACTAAAACAGTGATTAAAAATTTTGGCTCAGTGAGAAATTTAATGATTAATTATTACGATGGGAGATTAGAATCAAATGTTAAATAATTTTAAATTAAAAAATTCTCAGATGGGGATTGTTAATATAATCTATAACCTTAAAATTTTAAGTATGTCTGTACTTAAAAATTTAAGAACTTATTTGTACATTATTATTTTTCCAATAGTTGTTACAACTTTTATAATTTTTTATAGAGTTAGTGCAACATCTACAACAATTAATCCAACGACCGTTACAGCAATATTACTAATTCAACCGTTTACTGTTATATTTTTAGTTAATATAACAATTTCAGAATGAAAAAATTCAGTTTTTTTAAAAAGAATACATTCAGCAGGAATTTCAAAAATTAATTTTCTATCTTCAATATTTATATTTAACTTTATTTTGGGATATATATCATTTATGTTATGTTCACTATATATTTTCTTAATAACAGGATCTTTTTTCACAACAAGTAATGGTGGATTTTGAAAAATACTTTTAGACACCATGACAACAAAAGAAGTTTTTGGGATTTTATTAAGCGCAGCTTTTCTAATTATGACTTCGATACTATTAGGAACAATAATTTCTGGGGTTATAAAAAGTGTCGCTCTTTCTCAAACTATAACAGCTATTTATGTTATTGTAGCTATTGCTTTTTCAGATATAATAATGCCTCCTGAAATTTTTGCTATACAGCCTATATTAATAAAAATAAGTTATTTATTTCCATATAAACATAATGTTTGAGCAGGTCTACTATTAGTAGCTGATAATAGCGGAAAATGAATTTACAACGGAGCTTCAATGGGAAGATTAACAACATCTTTTGCATTGAAGGAGTGAATACCGATACTGACATCAATAATTTGATTAATTTTATTATCGGTATCTTCTATTTTTGTATTTAAGTGAGATGGCAAATAAACGTGTTTTTACACGTTTTTTATTTATTTATTAATATTTTAAAAATAAAAATGTTTAAATTTAGCAATTTTAGCACCTTTTTAGTTAAATTAGCCTTTTTCTCAAGGGAGGTTAAGGGATTAACTTAAATGGCTTAATTTGCGAGTAAATTTAAGCAAATTAATATATAATATATATTAAGGAAACTTAGAAAGAAGCGGGTGAACAAATTATATGGCAGAACAAAATTATGGTGCTGAATCGATTAAAGTTCTTAAAGGTTTAGAAGCTGTTAGAAAACGTCCAGGTATGTACATTGGATCAACATCTAAAGCAGGTCTACACCACTTAGTTTGAGAGATTATGGATAACTCAGTCGATGAAGCAATGGCAGGGTTTGCAAACAAAATTATATTAACTATTACTAAAGAAGGAGAAATCATCGTTCAAGATAATGGACGTGGTATTCCTGTTGGTATTCAAGCTGACTCAGGGAAATCAGCTTTAGAACTAGTTTTTACTCAGTTACATGCTGGGGGAAAATTTGATTCAGATTCATATAAAATTTCAGGAGGACTACACGGGGTTGGTGCTTCAGTAGTTAATGCCTTATCTTTATATGTTGATGTTGAAGTTAAGCGTGAAGGTAAAATTCATCATCAAGTATTTAGTGGTGGGGGAACTCAACAAACTGAAATTGAAATTATTGGTGAAACAAATGAAACTGGAACAACTGTTAGATTTAAACCAGATCCAGAAATCTTTTTAGAAGGAACTGAATTTGATTATGAAACAATTAGAAACAAAGTTAAACAACTTTCATATTTAAATAAAGGTTTAGTAATCGAGCTAAACGATTTAAGAATTGATAAACATGTAGAGTATCATTTCCCAAACGGTATCTTGGATTATGTAAAAGAAAAAAATGAAACAAAAGTTAAGATTAACCCAAGCATTTTCTATGTTGATGATAAACATGATGATATTGAAGTAGAAGTTGCATTACAATACAACGCTGAATATCAAGAAAACTTAATTACATTTGTTAACAATATTAATACTCATGAAGGTGGAACACACGAAGATGGTTTAAGACAATCTTTAGTTAGAGTTATTAACCGTTATGCTGAAAAAGTTGCAACTGGTAACAAACCAGCTGCCAAATACTCATGAGATGATATTAAAGAAGGAATGGTATGTATAGTTTCAATTAGACATACTGATCCACAATATGAAGGGCAAACTAAAACAAAATTAGCTAACCCTGATGCTAAAAAAGCTGTTGATGCGGTTGTTGGTGATGCATTTGAAGAATTCTTATTAAAATCACCTGAAGATGCAAAAGCAATTATTGATAAAAATGCAAATGCTCAAAAAGCTAGAATAGCTGCGCAAAGAGCTAGAGAAGAAACTAGAAGAAAATCAGCTCTTGATACATTCTCACTTCCTGGTAAATTAGCAGACTGTGAAAGTAAAGATCCAGAAATTGCTGAACTTTACTTAGTCGAAGGGGATTCAGCCGGAGGTTCAGCAAAAACTGGACGTAACCGTAGATTCCAAGCTATCTTACCTTTAAGAGGGAAAGTATTAAACGTTGAACGTGTTGCCGAAGTTAGAGCTTTTGCAAATAATGAAATTAAATCAATTGTTACAGCAATTGGTACAGGTATTAAAGAAGATATCGATTTATCAAAATTAAGATACGGAAAAATTGTTATTATGACTGATGCCGATGTCGACGGAGCTCACATCCGTACATTATTATTAACATTCTTTTACAGATACATGAAACAATTGGTTGTTGATGGTCACGTGTATATTGCTCAACCACCACTTTATAAAATTGAAGCAGGTAAAAAAGTTGCTTATGCATATAGTGATGTTGAACTTGAAGAATTAAAAGCTGGTGACTTTAAAGATTCAAGATTTACAATCCAACGTTATAAAGGACTTGGAGAAATGGATCCAATCCAATTATGAGAAACAACAATGGACCCAGAAAAACGTACAATGTTACAAATTAAATTAGAAGATGCTGCAATCGCTAATGAGGTTTTCTCAGATTTAATGGGAGAAGACCCTGAACTAAGAAGAAATTATATTCAAGAAAACGCAGAGTTTGTTGAAAACATTGACTTCTAGACAAAGAATAGAAAAGGTGAATTAAAATGAGTGAAAAAAACTTAGATCATAACCACGGTATTATCAAGGGTATTGATATTGCTGCTGAGGTTAGAAAAGACTTTTTAGAATATTCAATGTCTGTTATTGTTAGTCGTGCGCTTCCAGACTTGAAAGATGGTTTAAAACCTGTTCACCGTCGTATTATTTATGCGATGAATGACTTAGGTATTACTGCAGATAAGCCACACAAAAAATCAGCACGTATTGTTGGGGAAGTTATTGGTAAGTACCACCCCCATGGTGATACAGCTGTTTATGATTCAATGGTAAGAATGGCTCAAGACTTTTCATACCGTTACCCATTAGTTGATGGACATGGTAACTTCGGTTCAATCGATGGTGATGGAGCTGCCGCTATGCGTTATACTGAGGCTAGATTAGCTAAAGTATCAAACTTCATCATTAAAGATATTGATATGAACACCGTTCCTTTTGTTGATAACTATGATGCTAGTGAAAGAGAGCCTGCTTATTTAACAGGATACTTCCCTAACTTATTAGCCAATGGAGCTATGGGTATTGCTGTTGGGATGGCAACAAGTATTCCACCGCATAACTTAAGAGAAGTAATTAGTGCAATTCATGCTTTCATTGATAATAAAGATATTACAATTGATGAAATTTTAGATAACCACATTATGGGACCAGATTTCCCTACAGGTGCGTTAATGACAAATGGAATTAGAATGCGTGAAGGTTATAAAACTGGTAGAGGTGCTGTAACAATTCGTGCTAAAGTAGCTCTTGAAGAAAATGATCGTCATGCAAGATTTATTATTACTGAAATCCCATATCAAACTAATAAGGCTAAATTAATTGAAAGAATTGCTGAATTAGTTAAAACAAAACAATTAGAAGGTATTTCAGATATTCGTGATGAGTCTAACTACGAAGGTATTAGAATTGTTATTGAATTAAGACGTGATTCAAATCCAGATGTTGTTTTATCTAAGTTATATAAATTTACTAACTTACAAACAACATACTCATTAAACTTATTATCATTGCATAATAACATTCCTGTGTTATTAGATTTAAAATCAATCATTAAACATTATGTTGATTTCCAAATCAATGTAATTATTAAACGTTCAATTTTTGAAAAAGATAAAATTGAAAAACGTTTCCACATCTTAGAAGCTTTAGATACAGCATTAGATAACATTGATGCTATTGTTAATATTTTAAGAAACTCACCAGAGTCAAACGAAGCTAAAATGAAATTAACAGAAGCGTTTGGATTTGATGAAGAACAAAACAAAGCTATCTTAGATATGAGATTACAACGTTTAGTTGGATTAGAACGTGGAAAAATTCAACAAGAAATGGCTCAAATCAAAGAAAGAATTGATTATTTAACATTATTAATTTCTGATGAAACAGAACAAAACAATGTTCTTAAAAATCAATTATCTGAAATCGCTGAAAAATTTGGTGATAACAGAAGAACTGAAACTATTGATGAAGGACTAATGGACATCGAAGATGAAGAATTAATTCCTGATGTTAAAACAATGATTCTTTTAAGTGATGAAGGATATATCCGTCGTGTTGACCCAGAAGAATTTAGAGTTCAAAAACGTGGTGGTAGAGGAGTTAGTGTTAACTCATCTAATGAAGACCCAATTGTAATTGCTACAATGGGTAAAATGCGTGATTGAGTATTGTTCTTTACTAATTCAGGTAAAGTATTTAGAACAAAAGCATACAACATTAGACAATACTCACGTACAGCACGTGGATTACCAATCGTTAACTTCTTAAATGGGTTAACAGCAGATGATAAAATTACAGCTATTCTTCCATTAAGAAATGTAAAAGAAAAAATGAATTACTTAACTTTCATTACTGAAAAAGGAATGATTAAAAAAACAGATATTTCATTATTCGACAATATTAACAAGAATGGTAAGATTGCTATTAACTTAAAAGAAGATGATCAATTAGTAACAGTATTTGCTACAACTGGAGAAGATACAATTTTTGTTGCTAATAAATCAGGAAAAGTTATTAGAATCCAAGAAAATATTGTTAGACCACTTTCAAGAACAGCATCAGGAGTTAAAGCTATTAAACTTGATGATAAAGATGTGGTTGTTGGTGCTGTAAGTTCATTTGGAATCGAAAATATTACAACTATTTCATCAAAAGGAAGCTTCAAGAAAACAAATATTGATGAATATAGAATTTCTGGTCGTAATGGAAAAGGAATTAAAGTAATGAACCTAAATGAAAAAACAGGTGACTTTAAATCAATTATTGCAGCTAGAGAAACTGACTTAGTATGTATTATTTCAACTGATGGAAACTTAATTAAAACAAAAGCATCAGATATTCCTGTTTTAGGAAGAGCTGCAGCTGGAGTTAGAGGTATTCGTTTAAGTGAGGGTAATAAAATACAAGCAGTAATGCTTGAGTACCGTAAACACGGAGAAGAAAACCAAGAATTCGAAGAAGATTAAAAATAAAAAGAGGGCAACCTCTTTTTTATTTAAAATTGTTATAGTAACGAAAGAAAAAGTAAACAGATGAATTTAAAATTAAGAAAAATAATATAAAAAACTTATATTTCATTGCTTTAATAGTATTAATTGTTGCATTCATATTAACAACCTTTTTTTCATTAGCAAAATAACTGAATGGTTTGGTAAAGGTATGAGCATTCATATACTAAGGCAGTTTGCAGACTTTGTAAATGTCGTAATTGTTATTCTTTTTTCTGGTTGGAGCAGTTTAGTTTGAAACAATTTATACAAAACATTTAGTTTGAATGAAGTCTCTTTCAACTTGAGACGAGCCAGTGTTAATTGTTTCTGTTTGAATTTTGTTAATTACTATAATTCTTTCAGTGACTACATTTTACTTTAGAAATGATTTTTCAAGAAGAGTAGACATATTAGTTAATAAATATTGAATACGCACAATTCAGATGCTTCCACTTTAATTTTTAACCTATGTTGTTGTTTTTGTTTTCAGAGACCATTTTACTATTCAGTAATCTATAATGATCTTTTTGGTATTACATGCACAAAAAAAGATCATTTGTATTCTGATTAATTTTTAGAAATTATCAAGACCATTTAGTTGCTAAATTACATATTGATGAGTATTTTAAAGTTTGTCCTGAATTAGAAAAAACAAATAATAATTTAAATAATATATTTAAGCCTTAAATGGCGGATGCATTAATCAATCATAGATATGGTGCAGCCCACTCAAGTACGAAGCAGATGAGCATATTGATTTACATCCAATAATTTTCTAACAATTTTATAACTGAATTTCAACAAGTGGGAAAGTTTCAAAAAATACAGTGCTGCAGATCGAGCAGTGATATGAAGTGATCAATAATAAAATAGTGATTTTCCTTCCGGGCATATTGTTGCTTCAATAACAACATTTACATCATTTTTAATTGTTAAAAGAAGAGGTAAAGTTAATTTCAAAAATATTAAGATTCTTATTCGAACAATGATTTAAGCAGTTATGCAACTTTGACTTTTTCTTTATGAATGTTTATAAGTTTCATTAAATAACAGACATATTTTTTTACACCTATTTGCTTTGTGATACTCATTCAATTAGTAATTTAAAAACCGAAAAAATCGTACAAAAAGCCACTTTAAAGTTTTCAATAAAAAACGTTTAAAAAATATATTTCGAAAATACAGTACAATTTGCTGAACTATTTAATAATGAATTTGTGATTTTTAAGTCAAACTTTAAAAATCACAAAATATGAGCATTTCAAAATTTAGTGAAGCATAATCAAAGTAATAAAATAAGTAGTGTTATAATTTATTTATATTAATCGAAAGGATATTTATGAGTCATTCAGCATGAGACAAAATGGAAATACTTGCAAAAGAATATGTTGATTCAGCGTATAAAGTTATATCAATCAATTTTTTAGAATCAGTAAAAAAAGGTGAGTTTAAAAAGCAAAAACAGTTGGCGGAAGAATGTTTTGTTAGTGAGTCTACAGTGACAAAATTCGCTAAGCATCTTGGCTTTTCTGGATATCGAGAGCTTTTATTTTATTTTAAAAATGAAATCGATGACTTCTATAATAATCAGAACACTGAAAACGAGGGTACAATATTTAGTCCAATATTGAATTGAATAAGTATGAATAACTCAAATATTAAAACTATTTGCGAAAATATACTAAGTGCTGGCGATATTAACATTTTAAGTTCTTACCAAACCAAATCATCAGCAAAATTTTTATATGAAGTTTTATCTAATTTAAATTTTAGACCATATTTTTTAAATCACAATTTAAATCCATTTTGAAAAAATGAAAGCAGTAAACAAGAAAAACTAGGCGACTTTAGCTATAATATAGTATTTTTTATGGGACCAGATAATAATTGTTTGATGGATACACTAAACCTACTAGAAAAAAACATGAAGAATCAAAAATTTTTAATTTTTTCTTCCGAGAAGCAGTCACAAAAATTAAGTTTAAAAAATTCCCAAATTCTAAAAGTTAATTTAAAAGGAGTTGGACAAAATTTTGTAATAAGAACAACAGCTTTACATATGTTAATTTTAGAAATTTATAAAGCGATATTAAAAACCACAAATTAGTGGTTTTTTAGTAAACTACTTTCCATTTTGTAAAAATAAAGAAAAATATAATAAAAAATGCAACAGAGCAATAATATATTGGAAAATATTCTAGAAAGGAATTAAGAATATGGAAATAAAAATTTATGCTCCAGTTGATGGTATTGTGAAGAAAATTGAAGACTGCTCAGATAAAACATTCGCACAAAAAATGCTTGGTGATGGTTTTTTAATTATTCCAAGTTCAAATGTTTTTAAATCAATTTTTGATGAAGCAAAAGTTTCAATGATTTTTGATACCAAACATGCATATGGGTTGGAAATACAAGGTCTAAATGTGCTTATACATTGTGGTATGGATACTGTAAATTTAAATGGTGAACCATTTAATTCAAAAGTCAAAGTAGGTGACTGAGTTAAGGTTGGTCAGGATCTGTTCGAAGCAGATATTAAAAAAATAAAAGGCTTAAAGTTATCAGTAGAAACACCAATAGTTTTTGACCAAGCTAACATTCAAAGTTTTTTTATAAAAGATTTAAAAGTAGGAAAAGTAAAACAAGGAGAACTTATTTGTTCTATTGATTACACTTTAAAAGAAGAAAAAACGGAGAATGTTAATAAAAAAATAGACGCACATGAACTTTTTTCTGGCGTTTCTAAATATGAAAAACAATCAAGGGAAATAAATAAGGCTGTTGGTGGAAAAGAAAACTATGCAGAAGCTTATAATTGTATGACAAGATTGCGTTTTTCAATTAAAAATAAAGATTTAGTTGATGAAAAAATATTAAAAAAAATTGAAGTAGTAAAAGGTGTCATTTGAAATGGAACTGAACTTCAAGTTGTTATAGGACAAGATGTTTATAAAGTTAAAGATGAAATATTAAAACAAAATGATTTTGCAAATTCAATTGCACAATCAAATGGAGAACACACTGAGAAAGTTTCATTGTTTAGAAAAGCTTTATCAATGTTTTCTGGAATAATGGTAAAAATAATTCCTGTTATGGTTGGAGCTGGTTTAATCCAAGCAATAATAGCTATTTTAATTCAATTGAATGTTATGCCAGATATATCATTTGCTCAACAAGTTGCAGGTTCAGCTCAAACATGAATATTTGATAAAGATTTAAGTGTTTTTTGAGTAATATTATTTATAGCGGGAAAAACAAGTCAATATTTTATGGGAATAATGATTGCTTGAAGTGCAGCTAATTATTTTAAATTTGATTATATTTTAGGTATAGCTCTTGGAGTTATAATGTGTTCACCTTTCTTATTTGGTGATGGTGGACAAGCAGGATTTGGCTTCCAATGAGTTATTATAAATTTTGGAGATTTAAATACTGGAAATCCAATGCTAGATAATATTTCAAAAGTTATAATTACAGGATTAAGTACAAAAATATTTGTAATTATAGGTGCCATATACTTAGCAAAAAGATTAAATGATTGAATTAAGTCATGAATACCAATTACATTAGAATTAATGTTCAGACCTTTCTTAATATTTATTATTGTAATTCCAATAGCATTCTTTGTATTCTTGCCAATTTGAAACATTTTTGAAACACTTTTTGGATCTTTAATGTTTTATGTTGGAAAAATGCCGCTAGGAATAGGTGTTGGTATATTTGTTGGTCTATGACAAGTAACTGTTATTTTTGGATTACATATGATGCTTGCGATTATTTCTATTATTGATTTTAACAATAATGGTGGTCAATCAATTTTTGGTATAGCTGGTTCTGTATCTGTTTGAGCTCAAGTTGGAGCACTTATTGGTGTTGTTATTGTAACTCAAAATGCGCAGCTTAAAAAACAAGGAGTTGGAATGATTGCAGCAGGCTTCTTGGGCATAACTGAACCAATTCTTTATGGAATTAACTTACCTAAAAAACGCCCATTATATGCGGGGGTTATTGCGGCATTCGTTGCTGGAGCCTTGATGAATGTATTAGGTGTTACCCAAAGAGCAAGTTCAGGTTTAGGTGTGTTTGAAGCTATAGGATTTTTCTCTGATCCTGTTATGGGTGGAGTAGGTAAAATTTCTGCTGTTGAAAATGGATTATTCTACTTATTAGGATGTGCAGTATCATTTGGAGGGGCTATTGGTCTTTCAATGTTTATGTATAAAGAACGCCCATCAGAAAAAAAATTAGTTAAAAAAACTATTTCCAAATTATTTACTATTTCCAAATTAGAAAATAACTTTTCAAAAGAAGATGAAAAAGAAATTAGTATTAAATTAAAACAAGTATTAAAACTTATTTCAAATGATGATGAAAAAATGATTAAATCTGAAGAGAAAAAAATTCAAAATTATTTAAAATTTGAAACAAAAATTCAATCACTGATTGAAAAGGAAGAAAAAATGAAAAATTCAATTTTAGTTAAAGGAAAAAAAGCTCTAAAAAATAATAATGAAGAATTAGCAAATAAACTTTTACTAAAATGAGAATCTATAAATTTTAAAGATAAATTGCAAGAATTAGAAAACTTAAAAATTGAAGCTTATAAATTAATTAATTTTAGTCAATTGGAAAATTTTGTTAACAATAAACAAAATTCAATAGAAGAAAAATTAATAGATATTAATTTTGCTGATAAAAAAATGTTGAATGAATTGATTCCTGAATTAAACAATGATTTGAACTCTCTAAAAATAAATTACAATTTATTAGAACCGAAAACTTTGTTAATTAATTTAGATAAAATTATTAATGATAAAAAAGAAAACATTAAAGCCTCAAAAAAAAGAAATTTAAGCTAGGAAAAACGCCTTTAAGGTGTTTTTTTAAAAAATACTTTCTAATAATAAAAGTATTTTTCAAATTAAAGATAAATAAAAACTATCTTTTATAAATAAGGATAATAAAAATAAAGGAAGGACTAAAATGAAAAATTTTTGCTTTGATATAGGCGGAATGAGTACAAAGTGTATTATGTTTGAAAATAAAAATAAATTAGTTTCAAAACAGTTATTTTACAAATCAAGTGATATTATTGCAATGTCAACTAAGTTGAAAGAAGTTTTAGATTTAATAATTGATTTTATTAAAAATAAATAGTGAAAATGAACAAGAAAATTTAAGAGTAGGTATTGCTTTGCCAGGTGTTATAGATAGTAAAAACAAAAAAATTATTGAACATGGAGCCATCATTGATGATGGATTGGATATAGTTAAATACCTTGGTGATCACCTAAAATGTAAAAATATAATAATAGAAAATGATGCCAAAGCACCAGCTTATGGTGAGATAATTTTTGGTGACCATGAAAATGTTAATAATTTAGTTTATTTATCAATTGGTACTGGACTAGGGTGTGGCATAATAATTGACAGAAAAATAATGAAGTCTAAAACACACAAAATTGGTGAATTGGGAAAACAATTTTCCAATATAAATAAAAGTAAAAATGATTTGGTAGTTGCTTTAGAAACGGCTATGGGCGGAATGTTATAAAAATATAAATGCAAACTGGAAAAAACATTAACGGTATAAAGCTTTTAGATTTATTTTTTGATGAAGATATAGTAGCAAAAAAATATTGATGATTGAGCAGAGTCTTTTGTTAGAACAATATTAAATTTAGATATATCTAATAAAATTGAGATTTCAAATTTACAAAATCAAGCAGCATGTTATGGAATGCTAGCTTTATTAGAAGGAGAAAATTATGAATAAATTTCCAAAAGAATTTTTATGAGGTGCATCTACAAGTGCATATCAATTTGAAGGCGCAATAAACGAAGGCGGAAAAGTTCCTTCAATAATGGATCGTTTTGATGAACAACCCACTTACCCAAAAGGTATAACAGGTTTTAAACATGCATCTGATCACTACAACAATTGAAAAGAAGATGTTGCACTAATGGCTGAAATGGGGTTTAAATCTTATAGATTCTCTATATCATGGCCAAGAATTATAAAAAATAAAGAAGGCGATGTAAATAATGAAGGAATAAAATTTTATAATAATTTAATTGATGAATTATTAAAACACAAAATAGAACCAATTGTTACAATGTTTCATTTCGATACTCCAGACTTTATCCAAGAGGTTGGTGGTGCATGTACAAACGCATTTACTGAATTATTTGAAAAGTATTCAAAAGTTTTATTTGAAAATTTTGGTTCTAAAATTAAGTACTGATTAACAATTAATGAACTTAATATGTTTGCATTAGCAGCACAAGTTATTGGTGTTGTTCCACCTGGTCAAAATGTAAACCCTTGACAATTAATGCATCATTTAAATGTAGCTCAAGCAAAGTCAATCATTCTATGTAGAAAGATGTGTCCAGATGCTAAAATAGGACCTGCTCCAAACATTTCAACAGTTTATTCAAACTCAAATAAACCAGAAGATTACTTAGCCAAATTAAATTTAGACATGGTGAGAAATTGAGTTTACCTTGATGCTGTTTGCAGAGGAGGTTATAGTTCAATATTCATGAATGGATTAAAAAAAATGGGCCTAGAAATTGTTATAACCGAGGACGAAAACAAAATGTTAAAAAATTCAAAACCTGACTTTATAGCATTTAACTATTATTCGACTATGACGGCTCAAATGCCAATAAATGAAAGTTTCAAAAAGGAGAAAAATAATAAAGATCAGCAAACTGGGCTTTCAATACCTGGTTTTGGTGAAGCTGTTAAAAATAATCAACTTCAAAAAACACAATTTGGATGAGAAATAGATCCGATTGGCTTCAGAAATACATTGAGAGAAGTTTATGACAGATATCAATTGCCTATTATGATTACTGAAAATGGTATTGGTGCCAGAGATGTTCTAACAAAAGATGGCAAAGTGCATGATGACTACAGAATTGATTATTACCAAAAACACATAGAGCAAATGGCTCTTGCTATTGAAGATGGTGTAGAAATGATTGGTTATATGCCATGAAGTGCAATCGATTTAGTTTCAACACACGAAGGTGTTTCAAAGAGATATGGATTTGTATATGTAAACAGAGATGAATTCGACTTAAAAGATATGAAAAGAATTAAAAAAGATAGCTTCTACTGATACAAAAAATTAATTGCATCAAATGGTGAAGAAATTTAATAATAAATAAGGAGTAAAGAAATGAATAAAAAACTAGAATTCCCGAATGATTTCTTATGGGGTGGGGCAACAGCCGCAACCCAAATTGAGGGAGCATACAATGTTGATGGAAAATCACTTTCAGTAATGGAAATGATACCATTCATTGAATTAAAGGACAGAAAAGATCTTTCACAAACAAGAAAATTAACAACACAAGATTTGATTGATTCAATTGAAAATAAAAAAGGTTTACATTACCCTAAAAGATATGGTATAGATTTTTACCATAGATATAAAGAAGACATAGCATTGTTTAAAGAAGCGGGTATGAAAATATTTAGAATGTCAGTTGCTTGAACAAGAATATTTCCAAATGGTGATGAAGCAGAACCAAATAAAAGAGGTCTAGAATTTTATAGAAGTGTTTTTGAAGAATGTAAAAAGCAAGGATTAGAAGTTATGGTTACTATTAATCATTTTGATATGCCTTTTTCTATAACACAAAATTATGGTGGATGAAAAAATAGAAAAGTTATCGATATGTATTTCAAATATGCTAAAACTTTAATTGATGAATTTCATGAATATGTAAAATATTGGCTTCCTTTTAATGAAATAAATTTGGGTGTGTTATTTTCTGCAATGGGATTAGAAGGCAGCACAGAAGATAAAAGTCTGGCTGAAAGATTGGCGGGAACATATCAGGACCTTCATAACCAGCTTGTTGCACAAGCCAAATTTATAGAATATGCAAAAAAATTTAATAATACAAAAGTAGGTTGCATGGTAGCTGATGCTACTACATATGCACTTGATTGTAATCCTATAAATGTATTAGAAAACCAGCAAAAAGAACAAATGAAAAAATTCTTTTATTATGATGTAATGACTACTGGTGAATACCCAAGTTACTCAAAAAGATATTTCAAAGAAAACGGAATAAGTATTGTTAAAGAAAATGGTGATGATGAAATTCTAAAGAACAATACTGTAGAATTTATTTCATTTAGTTATTACATGTCTAGCACAATAGCAAAAGAAGAAGTTGAATTAACTGAAGGTAACTTAATGAAAATGGGAAAAAATCCGTTTTTAGTTGCAACTGAGTGAGGATGACAAATAGATCCACTTGGTTTAAGATATTGTTTAAATCAATTGTGGGATAGATATCATTTACCATTATTCATTTCTGAAAATGGTATGGGTGTTCTTGAAACTTTAAACGAGAAAAACACAGTTGAAGATGACTACAGAATTGAATATTTAGGTAAACATTTTGAACAAATGAGTGAAGCTATTAAAGATGGTGTTAATTTATTTGGTTACACAATGTGAACGCCAATTGATGTTGTTAGTGCAGGATCAAATGAAATGTCAAAACGTTATGGTTTAATTTATGTAGATTATGATGATTACCATAAAGGAACAGGAAATAGATTTAAAAAGAAATCTTTCTACTGATTCCAAAACTTTATGAAAACAAAAGAAATATAAAATAAAAAACAGCACATTAATTGAGGTTGTCAACTAAAATTGACAGAAAAAAGAACCTCTATATTTGAATAGACCCTGTTCGAATTTCGAATGGGGTTTTTATTTGATTTCTTATTGGCCTAATATAATTGTAAAAATCAATATAATTATTGATAATCTTATAAATATTTCTATCTGATAGTTGAGCAATTTTATATGTGTAAATACATTCATTTTTAAGTGTTCCAAATCAACTTTCACATGCTCCGTTATCTGGTGAATTTCCTCTTCTAGACATTGATATTTTTATTTCAAGTGCATTACATATTTCAACTCATTCAGAAGAAGTATAGTTTGATCCTTGATCAGAATGAACTATTACTCCTTTTGGTATTCCTGCAATTATTCAAGCATTTTTTAAGTTACTATGAGAAAGATTATTATCAGGTCGATTTGATACTTTTCAATTTATAATTTCTCCGTTATATAAATCTCTAACAATTGATAAATAGCGCATTCCATCTTTTGTTCTAATATATGTTATATCAGTTACTCATTTTTCATTAAGCTGAGTAGCTTTAAAATTTCTTTTTAATAAATTGGGATGGCGTAAATCCCCTGATTTATCATACTTAGGTTTTTTGTGCCTTCTAATTGCTTTAATATTAAGTATTCTCATATGTCTATAAACAACTCATGGCTTTAAACTAAGTTTCTTGTATTTATTTAATAATAAGCAAATCATTTTGTAACCGTAAACGCACTTAAATTTTAGGTATGTATCTAAAATCAAACTTGCTAAATCTTGATTATAATTTTTATATTTAGGTTTGCCATTTTTTAACCATAAATAATATCCTTGCCTTGTTACCTTAAATTTACGACATAAAAAATCAACAGTATAATCTGTTGACATTTCATGTATAGCGAAGAACTTGTCTTTAATTGTCTTCGCCAAATGCTTTTTTAGAGCTATGTGAAATCTCAATCATTCTTCCAAATCAGTTCTTGACATCTTGCTAATTTATTCATCAGTTGGTTCAACTAATTTAAAACTTTTCTTTCTTTTTATTTTTGATTGTAAGCCATGACCTCATTCTAAATTATCTGGGTTATGTTTCAATTCTCTATTTCATCTTTTGTTCATTGTTTAGCCATAATAAAAGAACACCTTTCAATAAAATTTTATAACAGAATCAAGATAGGTTCTTTTTTCTGTCAATTTTATTTTAGATGTTCATTAATAAAGCTCTTTTTTATTTACCTAAACAATATTTTTTAAAAATATTATCAATTATTTCTTCATCATATTGTTCACCAATTAATTGATTTAAATAATCTCATGTTTCATGAAGATCAACATTCACAATATCAATTGGCATTCCATCAATAATTGCTCTTAGTGATCTTTCTAGTCTGTCTTTAACTTGCTCAACAAGGGAAATTTGTTCTAAATTAATAAGTATTAAAGAATCATTTTTTATTAACTCTTCATTTATGTGCATTTCCTCAATTCTTTTAATTAAGTTATCAATGTCGTTATTGATTGCACTGGTGTAAACAAAATTTGTTTGTTCTTTATTAATTTTATTTTTTTCTTCCTCGCTAATAAATTCACTTTTATTAAAAACCAAAATATGGTTTTTACCTTTTAACTTATCAAAAATCATTTTATTTTCTTTGTCATTAATTGCTTTATAATCGACTACAAATAAAATTAATTCTGCATCATCAATCATTTTTAATGACTTTTCAATTCCAAGACCTTCTACAATATCTGTTGTTTCTCTAATACCTGCAGTATCAATTAAATTTAAGCTAATATTTTCTAAATTAATTTCTCCAGTAACAATATCTCTTGTTGTTCCATGAATATCTGTAACAATTGCTTTATCTTCATTTAGTAATGCATTCAATAAAGAAGATTTACCAACATTTGTTTTACCAACAATTGCTGTCTTAATACCATTGGTATTTTTTAAAGCCATTTTTGATCTTTTTAATAAGTTATTAACTTCTTCATTTATGTCAGATAAGGCTTTTGTTAATTCAGGAATACTGCTTCCCTCAACATCATCATAATCAGGATAGTCAATTGAAACTTGGATTCTAGAAATAATATCTAAAAGATTCCCCTTTAAGTTAATAATGCTTTGATTATGAGCACCACTCATATTGTTAACACCAATTTTTAAAGCTAATTCATTCTTAGCAAAGATTAAGTCATTAATTCCTTCTGCTTGAATTAAATCAATTTTATTATTTAAGAAAGCTCTTTGGCTAAATTCACCTTTGTTAGCCATTCTTGCACCATTCTTGATAATTAAATTAATTATTCTCTGAGTGTTTAAAATACCCCCATGACAAGCGATTTCAACTACATTTTCACCAGTAAAACTTGCAGGAGAAACAAATGATGTTATAACAACTTCATCAACCAACTCTTGACCATCAAACATTTTTCTAACTCAAACATTTTTTTCTTCTTTAATTTTTGTTTTTAATAATTTATTAATAATGTTAAAACTGTCATCACCACTAATTCTGATTAAAGAAATAGCTTGTGTTGATATATTAGTTGTTGGTGCTACTATAGTTTGATTTAAATTGTTCATGTAGATCTCCTGTCTTTATTAATTATTATACTATTTTAGCAATAAAAAAAGATTCCGAAGAATCTAATTGATTAAGCTATATTTCCACCAATAGCACCACCAATTGAAATCATAACAATTGAAAGTACAAATAGAATAACTAATATAGGTCACATAACTTTAAAGAATTTTGTGTAATCTATTTTTGCAATACCAATAGCAGCCATTATAATACCAGATGTTGGTGTAAACAGATTTATGAATCCGTTCGCCATAGAAAAGGCAGTTATAGAACCACTAGCCAATACTTCTGAGTCTTTTGCAAGAACCCCTCCTAGTAATGGGAATACTGCTCTAGCAAACCCTGATGTTGAGGGAATAAATAATGAAAGAGGAATAAATAATATAAATAGAATAATTAGAATACCAATTGATGAATTAATTCCACCAATTGAACTAGCTAAACCAGAAACAACTAATTGTTGTATAAGTGATTTTTCAAGTGCTCAGCCAATCCCACCTGCAACAGCAATAACTAAACAAACTCCAAATAAATCTTTAGCTCCAGTCATAAATTGATCTAAGAAACCATCTTCGCCTAATCCGTTAACTAATCCAAGCACAATTGAAGATAATAAGAAAATTGCTGAAACAACAATAAATCCACCATTTCCAAAACCTTCAGCTTGACTTGATAAATAAGGAATGTGTGTATTTATTCATTCTCCAAATTTATAAAAAGGCCCAAAGCTTGTTTTGTTATCATAACCTAAAATACTATCTCAACCCACCATATAGAAAATCATTAATATAAATGTTAATCCAAAAAATACTAAAGTTAATTTTCTTTTTCAATTCATGTCTATTTTTTCAGCTGCTTCATTTAAAAAGAATTTTTTATCTTCTTCCATTGTTTTGAAAACAACTGATTTTTGAGGATTCATTTTAACTCTTCATGAATATCACATTACAAAAATTATAGATGCAGTTGTCATAACAAATCAAGATGTAAGTCTTCAAACTAAACCATCACCAACAGAGGTCTCAATACCAGCACCAGAGTTATTTATTGTGTCAACAGCAACCCCAATTGCAAAAGGATTAACTGTTGAGTTCATTACTCCAACACCAGCACCAAGTAAAACAATCATAAATCCAGTTAATTTATCAAAACCAGCTGCCATCATTAAAGGGATACAAATCATATAGAATCCTAAAGATTCTTCAGCCATACCCTCAGCACTACCAACTATAGAGAAGAAAACCATTAAAGGTATGATTGCTCATATTTCTTTCCCTTTAAGTGCAGATGTTATGTTTTGTGAAAATCCTTCTAAAGCTTTAGAGCAAATAACAATATTTAAGAAACCTCCTAAAGCAACTAAGAAAACAATAATTTCTGCACCACTGACAAAACCGTTTATAGGAGCAATAAACAAATCAAATATTCCTAAAGCAACAATATCGTGTGATTTGTTTTTGTCGTCAACAACACTAACACCGCTTCATTTTAGAATTCAACTTATGAAAATAATAAAAGCAATAATTAGTAAAAGAATAGTGAAAGCAGAAAGCATTTTAAATTGTTTTTTTTCTTGTTCATTAGGAATGCTTTTATTTTTTCTAAAAGGATTTCTTATTTTAAAATCGTTTTTCATTTTTTTCCTTTCTTTTTAGTAAGCAAAAAGATTATATAAAAAAATGAGCATTAAAGCGCTCATTAATCATTCATTGTGTTATTTTTTATTAAAAATTCTTTGTTTTAAAGTTTTAATATCTGCAATAATACTTAAATTGTCTTCAACTTTTACATCTGGATTGATTTCACCATCTCAACCATCTACGTAAGGATCTTTTTTAAATTTATATTCCTGAATTAAGAAAACAAAAATATTGATTGTTAAAGAAATTACTAAAATAATTAAAAATCACATTCCTGAACTTGTTAATTCTCAATTTCCATCAGCAATATTTTTAGGTTCTCATATAAAAGCAAAGATTCCAAAGAAAATAAATATTGTCATAAAGAACGAAGAAATAATTCCACAAATCATAAATAGCTTTGTTTGCTCAACTTTAACTTTTTTGGTAAATCTGTTAACAACTCCAGCAATCATAACAGCTAATACCATTATGAATACAAGTGCACTTGTTCCTGAAGAAAATCAGTTAATGTAATCTGCAGGTTTGTTTAGTAGTGCTTCTATTGAATCAACTTTTCCAACCCCAGCAGTTGAAGATAATCCATCTCAACCGTCTCTTGTTGTACATATACCGATAGTTATTAAGAAAGTATAAGCAACCATGAAAATAAACAATTGAATAACTCCTGCTTCTTTGTATGACATACTTCTTTTTTTTGTATAAATAGTTTTGTTGTTAGCATCAGAAGCTAAATCAACAATAGCAATATCAACAAATATGCTTGAACCTAATAGACAAATAGTCATTAAAATTAAGTTTGAAATAATTCTGGCAGCATTATTATCTTTTCCACCCAACATTTTTTCAAATAGCTTAACAATTGAACCGTCTGGTGAACCCATAAATAATGAAAGTGCCATTAATACATAAAATATTGCAACAAATATCATTCCAGCAAATAATGCTTTTGGAACAACATCTTTGTGTGTAGCTGTTTTCTGCGCATTAGCAATATAAACATATCCATCAAATGCAAATAATATACCACCAAATCCACCTAAGAAAAGTAAAGGAGATCAACCATATTTATTATGATCTGTAGGTCACATTGCGCTTGTTCCACCAGTTTTATCAATTAAAATAAAACCTGCAATAAATGCTATTAGTAGAGGTAAAAATTTTATTAAAATCCCAATTATTTGTATTCTTCTATTAATGAATCTTTTATAAATAGATAAAATCGTACAAGTTATAAATATACTAAATCCAACTAATAAATAAATAATTAATTGTTGATAAGGTGTAATTGGAGCACCAATTGCTAAAAGCAGATAGTTAACAGCACCAGCCACAAATACGCTTTGTGTACTAGGAATATAAACTCATCCATACATAATTGAAAAAAATGATGCTGTTTTTCTATTGATAAATATTTTTGCTCAATTACCTAATGTACCATTTCCAAAATGTTTTGTTGAAGAAGAAATCTCAATAAAAACAATCATTGACATAATACATATAACTCCAACAAATGATCAAAGAATTAAAGCAATAATTGGGTTGTTTGTTTGATCTAATAATTCACTGTTTTTCATATATATACCAGAACCAATTACAGTTCCAATAACCATTACAAAAAGAGTTAAAAATTCAAACGTTTTAGTTTTAGTTTTTTTAATGTTCATTTTTTAACCTTTCTACTTGATTATGTGTTTAAAAATAATTGTAAAGGAAAAAATCAAAAAGTGAAAAACAAAATAAAAAACGCAGTTAAGCGATTTTTATTTTATGAATTCTTGATTCCCAAAGTATGGCTTAAGTACTGTCGGAATAATTAATTTTTCACCGTCTCAATAATTCTCTAAAATTGCTGCAATTAATCTATCAATAGCAACTCCAGAACCGTTTAATGTATGAACTAATTTTACTTCCCCATTCGCGTCGCGATATCTTGTTTGCATATTTCTAGCTTGGAAATCTGTACAGTTTGAACAACTTGAAATTTCACGATATTTATTTTGCTCAGGAAATCAAACTTCTAAATCATAAGTTTTTGTTGAACTAAACCCAACATCTCCTGTACATAATTCAACTACACGGTATGGTAAATTAAATAATTGAAGAACAGCCTCTGCATCTTTAACCATTGCTTGTAACTCAATTTCACTTGATTCTTGATCAGTTAATTTAACTAATTCAACCTTATTAAATTGGTGTAGTCTAATTAAACCTTTTGTATCTCTACCAGCACTACCTGCTTCTTGTCTGAAACATTGAGAATATGTTGTATAGTGAATTGGCAATTGATTTGCATCTAAGATTTGACCAGCATGTAAATTAGTTAACGGAACTTCTCCTGTAGGAATTAAGTATTGATCATTTGTTGTAATATATGCGTCTTCTTTAAATTTTGGTAATTGTCCTGTTCCATACATAGCTTGCGGATTAACAAGAAGTGGAACTGTAATTTCTTTATAACCCTTGCTTGTGTGTAAGTCTAAAAGAATGTTTGCTAAACTTCTAACTAATTTAGCACCTAAACCAGTATAAACAACAAATCTTGAACCGCTTAGTTTAGGTCCTGCTTCAAAATCAACTAATTTTAGTTTATCTGCAATATCTCAGTGAGCTGTATCATGGTTTTTAACAAATTCATTTCCTCAAACTCTAACTTCAATATTATCATTGTCGTCATTACCAACAGGCATATCATCATTAGGGATGTTAGGAATGTTTTGTAATTTAATTGTTAACTCTTCTTGAACTTCTTTTAATTTTTCATCAAGTGTATCAATTTTTGTATTAATAGATGCTACATCATTTTTAATTTTGTTAGCTTCTTCAACGTGCTTGTTTCTCATTAATTCACCAACTTGTTTTGATAAATTATTTTTATTTGCTTTTAAATTTTCTACTTCTTTTAAAATTGATTTTCTTTGAATATTTAATTCAACAGCTTCATCAAGAATTAATGTGTACTCACCGCTTCTTTTATTTAGTTGTTCTTTAACTTTAACTAAATTACTTTCAATAAAATTTATGTCTAACATTTTTCCTCCAAGTTCACTTAAGTGATTACTATATAAAATTATAATACAAATTCATATATAAAAAATCTATTCTTGTCGCAGAGAAAACATAATTGTTTATTTATTAAAGAAATAAGGTAAAATTTAAAAATGTATAGGAGATAACAAAATGGATTTACAAATAAGAGCAATAAGCCATAAACATAATGCAAAAATAGCAATAGTTGATATTAGTGAAAGTATGAGAGAAATTTGTAATTTACAACAAACAAACCCTTTTATAAGTATTGCTTTATCAAAATTTACTGTTGGTAATACATTGATTTCATTAGATAATAAAGAACTTGCAAAAATTAATTCTAATTACATTTCAAATAATGGAGCAGTTAAAAAAATGATTGCAGAATTTCAAAACAACAAAGTTAGAGCATATGCTCAAGTTAAAGATTTTGAAATCGAAGAATATATACCACGATTAAGTAATAACCCTGTTTTTGCAACAGTAGGAACACAAGGACAGCTTTTAAATAGTAGAGACATGGGTTTAAAAGAACCTTATGTTTCAACAATCAACACAGATTCACCTAATATGGATCATATTTGAATGGATTTTTTAAGAGATAGTAACCAAGTTGGTTCACTTTTAACAAGTGACGTAAAATTAGATGATGATTTGAAAGTGCAAAAAGTTGTTGGAATATTAATTCAATTACTACCTGAACACACTCAAGAAGATATAGAATTATTGGAATCAAAGTTAGGAAATACTAAATTTATCTGTGAAATTTTAATGAAATCAACCAATTACTATGAGGTAATAAAAGAAATTTTTGAAGACGCTATAATTTTAGAAAGCAAAGAAATCATTTTTGAATGTACATGCAACGATAAAAAAATACTTGACTCAGTTAAATTATTAGGAAAAAACGATATTGAAGAATTAATTAATAATGAAGAAGACGTTCAAGTTATTTGTGATTTTTGTAACAAAAAATACATTGTTAAAAATGAGCAACTTAAGATATTAATTTAATTTAAACAAAAGGAAAGGACAATATATTTGCCTAAAATCCTTTTGTTTTTTTCTATTAATGTTAAAATCATAAAGATATTGTTTTAACATTTTTATAAATTTTTAAGAAAGAATAGGTACAAATAATGGCTAATGATAAAAGAAATGCTAACGCCAACACTTGATCTAAAGCAGAAAATACAAAAACTGTTAATGCACAAAAAGCAACACAAGTTAAGACTGAAGCTACGTATAATAAGGAAATTGTTGATAAGTACAAGCAGGCTATACATTCAACTAATAAACCTTTAAAACAAAAAGCAACTGCAAAAAAAGCAGTTGAACCTAAAATTGAACAAGTTAAAAATCAAAACATTAAAAAAACTCCAAAAAATGAAAGTTCTTTAAGTGAAAAAGAACAAAAGTTAATTGAAAGAGTAAAAGAAAAAGAATTAATTAAACAAAAACTTGCAGAAGAAAAAAAACATAAAAAAGAAAATAAAAAACAAGCTAAGTTGATTTATAAAGAACAAATTCAACAAGAAAAAGAAAGAATTCTTTCAGAAAAAAAAGAAAAAGAATTAAAAATGAGACAAGAAGCAGAATCTAAAAGAATTGCTGCTGAAAAAGAAAAAGCTCAAAAAATAGCTCAAGCACAAAAGTTAATTAATGAGAAAAAAAATGCAACTGAAAAAGCTGAAAAAGAAAAACAAGCAAGGGAACTAAAAATGAGACAAGAAGCAGAAGCAAAAAAACTTTTAGAAGAAAAAGTTGAGCGAGAAAAAAATAAAGAATCAGTTAAAGAACAAAAAAAACCTACCAAAACCGAAGTTGTTAAAGATAAAGAAATTAAAGTTTTTCAACCAACAACCGAGTCTGAGGCTAAACGTGAATTTATTGAATTAGAACCTAAAACTAATTTTGATAAAGGCGTTAAAGGACTAAAACAAAAAAATAAATATCAAAAACAATTAACAAATAAATACTCAAAAGGTATTTTAAGTGAAGGAACTATTGTTACAACAACAAATTGCCGCCCAAACACTTTAGAGCATATTATTGAATTAAAAGATGTTAAAAAATCATACATTACTGGAGATTTGGAAACACCGATTTTAAAAGGTATTGATGTAAAATTAGACAAAGGTGATTTTATTGTTATATTAGGACCTTCAGGATCTGGAAAAACAACCTTCTTAAACGTTATCTCTGGATTAGATAAAGCAACTGAGGGTGATGTATTCATCTTAGGTTCAAACTTATCTTTATTAAAAGATTCACATTTAACAAAATTCAGAAGAAGAAATGTAGGATTTATTTTCCAACAATATAACTTATTAACAAATTTAACTTCAAAAGAAAATGCTGAAGTTGGTCAAAATCTTGCTAATAAAAATAAACAAGGTATGAGTATTGAAGAAATCTTTGAAACTATTGGAATGAAAGAACAAATGAATAAGTATCCTCATCAAATGTCAGGGGGGCAACAACAAAGGGTTTCTATCGCTAGAGCTTTAGCTAAAAATCCTGAAATATTGTTTGCCGATGAGCCAACAGGTGCGTTAGATGAAGAAATGGGACGTAAAGTTTTAGAAATTTTAGTAAAAGTTAACCGTGAACAAAAAACAACAGTTGTAGTAGTTACTCACAACCCTAACATTGCAAAAATTGCTAATACAGTAATTCATATTAAAAACGGATTAATTGACAGTTTAGAAAAAAACTCAAAACCAGCTGATCCAAAAACTATTGAGTGATCATAGAAAATGAACCTATTATGGTTCTTTTTTTGTTTTTATTAATAATAAGTTTTATAATTAAAATATTATATAAAAGAAAGTTGTTGAAATAAAATGAAAAAACTATTATTAACACTATCATCTGTATTTATTATTGCTGGTGCTGCAGGATCTGTAGTTTCTTGCGGGGTGAAGCCTGAGAAAAATGTAATTTTCGCTCTTATTGGAGGTTCTTCAATGAGTGACACCGATTTAGAAAAACTTAATGCTTATAAAGAAATGGCTGATGAATTTAATGAACAGAATAGAGACAAAGAAGGTTTTGTTCCTGTAAATGTTGTTTGAAGGGAATCAAGTTATCTTAATAATGCTGTTTTAACAGGAGATAATTTACCCGATCTATATATATCTTATGTTGATGCAGCTTCTACTTACTTGGAGTCAACTGTCGCTGATCAAGTAAGAGACATGGAAAAATCAATGGGCGATCAAGGTTTTGAAAAATTTAAAGATGATTTAATAACACCTGCATTTATTGACGAAGGAAAATATAAAGATACTCAAGTAGTGCTGCCATTTGGTAAATCATTTGATATTTCAGTTATTAATGTTAATTTACTATTTCAGTTTATGGATCTTTTTGATGATCAAAACGTTAAAAATAAATTATCCGATCTTCAGAATACTTATGCTAAATATAACAATGAAAGATCTAGTGTTCTTGAAAATAAGACTGAAATGTCAGGAACAAAAGTTTTTAGAGAAGGTTTAAAGTTAGTTCCAGATGGGGAAATTTTTAAAGAGAAAGATAATGTAATTTCTATTGATAAATCTACATACAATAGTCTTGTTGAATTATTTTCAAAAGTTGAAAACTCAGTTGAAGGTATTAAATCAATTTTTGCGTTAACTAAAAACGTTTTAGCTTTAACAAAAGCAATGAACCAGATAATTCAAAAAAATGGTTTAGATGTAACTGTTAAAATTGAGGACAATAAATATGTGAAGCCAAATGAAAAATATAATTTTGCGTTTGGAATAGATTCACTTGATAATAAATATTATATGGATTATGCTTCAACAGATAAAGGGCATGAAATAATCGATGTTAAAAATGATTCAGATTTTTGATATAACACAAACTATGAAAATAAAATTGCAGAGATTAATTTAGAATCAAATAACCAAAGCTTTAAAGAAACTTCAGAATATTTACAAGGAATGAAGGATATAGCTGTAGACAATATAAAAGATAGCAAACCAGGATTAAGTTATTCTGAACAATGAAATGGCGTATTTTCTACTTCTAGATATGAACAAAATTCTCAATCAAAGACATATATAACTCAAGACTTTACTAAAGGCACAATGTTTATGGGAAGTGCATCTTCTGCTAATGATTTTTACTTTACATCTTCATGGGAAAAAGAAGTAGATGTATATAATGATAATCAAACCAGGAATGCAAAACCTTCTAGAGAAGTTGCAAAATATTCACCCGTAACAAGAGCTGATATATTAACAACTTCAAAAACTAATGGTTCAAATCCTGAAAAATCAGTTTTTATGTCTCAAGGAAGAGGGATAGCAGGTTTTAAATCAAATGGAAGTAATGCAGCTCAAAAAGAGGAAAGCGTGAAAGGGTTTTTAAATTATATTATGCAACCTATACCTACTGCAAGATTTGCTTTAAGAACAAGTTATATGCCAGCAACAAAATCTGGAATGTTGATTTATGAAAACTACTTAAATGGTAATTTTAATAATGAAAATAATACTCATACAAATGAAAAAGCTTTGGCAGAAGCAATCGTTGATATAAAAAAAATATACGATAAGGAAGACATAAATCCTGCTGTTGCTAAAGAACTAATTCCAATGTATTTTAGACAAATAAAAAATAATAAAGGAACTCCTGAATGAAAAGCAGGAATAAGTCCTGTTAATACAGGGTTTATCAATGATTATTTAAATCCAAAAATTTCAACAAATGACACTGAAAATAAGAGAAAAAATATAAGTTTGGTGTCTTCAAAAGCTAATCCTGTTACAGATATTGTAAGAAGTGGTTTAAAAAACGCCATTTCAGGCACTAATGGAGTTATGGATTTATTAAATAAGAAAGATATGAAGTTTTTTGACTTATTAAACAAACCTCAAAATTCAAAAGACACAGCTTATCTTTCTTATTGATTAGGTAGAAATCAAGGAGATTTTTACAAAGAAATACACATTACTTATCCATCAAAAAAAGCACAATAGGTGCTTTTTATTTCATTATTTTATTTATTATGTTTCCTTCGTGATGAATCATTTGATTTATCTTTTCATTATTTTTTGTCAAATTATATTCAAAAGTATTATTCAAATGTGCATAATCAATCGAGTTATCATATTCTGACACAGATCTGACTGATTTAGGTGCCACACCAGTTATTTTTATAAAATCCTGTTCCTGCTTTTTTAAATCTCTCATAATATTATGAATTAGTCTTCCTCTTGTAGGATCATTTTTTAAAGCAGAACCGCTTAAATCATTTGGTCTTTCGTCAGGAAAGACCAAAGCATTAGCATAATTTTTTCATTCTTTAGTGGCAGTAGTCCCTGAGATTATTACATATTCAGGAACTCTTGACAATTGACCTATCATTTTAGTAATAGATTGTGCAGAATTTGCAGAACCATGATGCGCAGGTAAGTAAATATCAATAGGTTTTTCTTTTATTTTATTTTGAACATTAGGATCTTTCATTATTGGTGTTAAACTAGTATTGGAATTTGACTTTCAAGAATTATAATCTTGCATGTCACCAGGAAGTAAAAATGTTTTTTCATTAACTGTAAATCTTCATATTGCACTTGTTGAATTTGGATTTTGCTTATAAGCTGAATCCAAGCTACTTTTAGAAGCATATGCTGATAAGTTTTCAATGTTAACCCCCATAAATTGATAGTTTTTTGAAAAACTTGTATCAACCCTAACATTTTCACCTCTTTTTAAATTATGAATAGTTTTTTCCAATCCTACATTGTCCATGGGAGCTACAACTGTTCCAACTTCAAAATTATTAATTGTGTTAGCTAGAGCACTAAAATGGTCTTGATGTTTATGAGAAATAAGAATAGCATCAATATACTTTACACCAGCTACTTTTTTCATATAATCAACAACTCATTGCGTTCTTTCATCACTGTCCATTTTTCAATTGCCTGTTTCAGTTGCTTTTGAATCATGTTCATGAATTTCATCATCACTAAGTCCCTCATTCACTGCTCCAGCCATTCCTACACCAACATCAAAAACTATCGCGCGATCTTCATTTTGTAAAAAAGTGTAATTAGCATTTCCAACTGATAATACTCAAAAAGATGAATAACCATTTAAATTAGAGTTGCTTCCATTTCCTTCTCCACCATTATTGTTATTATTTTCAGGGTCTGTTATCTCATTTTTATTTCCACAAGAAACCAAAAGTGAACTTGTTCCAAAAGTTAAACTAGCTGCAAATAATACACTTATAACTTTTTTCATATAACCTCCAAGTTTTGAATATTCTCTCACAAATAAAATTAAAAAATGTATAAAAAAATACAACTAAAGAATTATTTTAATATATAATTTTTACAACAACTTAATATTGCAAAAACTTATACAGGGTAGCATAATGGGCTACTGACCCGCCTCAAGACCAATCTTGAGACTATAAGTTTTAAGAGAGGGATTGTTTTTGCTTGCACAAAAACACCCTCTTTTTCTTTGTTTAAGTTGTGAAGGAGAATTATGAAAAAATTATTAATTATTTTATCAACATTTTCATTATCAGCTAGCACTTTTTCATTTACAGTTTCGTGTTCTAATGAAAAAGATTTTAGAGGTGGCACTGTAAAATTAAATGAAATAAGTAATTTAAAATTAAATATTGGTTATGTAAAGGCAAATACCCCATCACTAATTGCTATAACTTTTGCAAGCAAAAACAGTGGGATTTTGCCTAAAGGAACAACAGCAAATGATTTCTATGTAACAGATATAACGGATTCATCTGCTTTATTATATGGTAAAGAAAGTTCAAAAATATTTGACTCAAAAAAACAATATGCAGTTAATATTGTTTTTGAAATCAAAAATGAGAGCTTAGATGTACCTATTGATTATGATCAATTAAATGTTGGAATTTGAAATCAAAATTCTCAAGGTTTTTATTATTCAAACAATTCTGAAGCGGAATACTATGATTCAACTAAAAATTTGAGCGGTGAAGCTTTAAAAAATGAACTTTATACAATATCACACAAAAATTTTGTTACATTGTCATATGATACAGCAAAAGAAGCTTTAGTTCAAACTGATTTAATTGTTAAGGATGGTGAAACTTTTATTTATGGTTTCTACGATGGCCAGTTGTATAAACCAAAATGAGAAGGTGGGCAAAGCAATGATACTTGAAATAGAGAACATATATGACCACAATCAAAATTCGATAAGTCAACTTCAAGGGGAGACTTACATAATTTAAGAGCATGTAATGTAAAAACAAATGCAGTCAGAGGGAATAGATATTTTAAAGATTCTTTAACATCAACAGAAAAAAATACTATTGTAAGTTCTGATGCTTATTTTCCAGGGAAAGATTTTAAAGGAGATGTATCAAGAGCTTTAATGTACATGGCAATTCAGTACAAAGATTTAAACTTAACAAATAACGAATCATTAATTAAACCAACAAACGCAAAATACATGGGAGTTTTAGATATACTTTTAAAATGACATAAAGAAGATCCGGTAGATGCTTTTGAAATGCAAAGAAATGAAATTATATACAAACACTATCAAAAAAATAGAAATCCTTTTATTGATCATCCAGAATATGCACATTTAATTTGAGAAAATAAAACAATTTCAGATTTACTAGAATAAAATACCAAATCATAATTTTTCGAACAACTTAATATTGCAAAAACTTATACAGGGTAGCATAATGGGCTACTGACCCGCCTCAGACCAATCTTGAGACTATAAGTTTTAAGAGAGGGAATGTTTTTTGCTTATACAAAAACACCCTCTTTTTCTACTTTCTTATGTTTTTTTGTATTAAAAAGTTGTAAAAAGCAAACAAAAAAGGGGACATAAATGAAAAAATTATTAACAATATTATCAGCTGTTGGAATATCAGCTACATCAGCTTCTGTTGTTGTATCATGTAGTACAAAAGATGGTAAAGGATACCAAAATATTAAATCTATTGAGTCAGAGTTGTCTGCTTTAGTTTTAACTAAAACAGATAAAGCATGAACAATTGAAGATTTACAAAAAGAAGTTGACTTAAAATATGGAGCGAGTGAACTTAAAGTTGAATCAATTACCGTTGATTCAACAAATGATAAAAAAGCAAATATTAAAATAAGTGCAGTAGGAAAAAAATTTAAAGGTTCAGTAACAATTGAACATAATTTTGAAGCAGGGGCATCAAACTCAATTGATATTTCAACTTTAAGTTTTAATGATAATTTATACATGGAAGCAGAAGACTTAGCAGATTTAGATAAAGTTCTAACTGCAATACAAGAAAACTCAACATCAACTGAAAGTTCTAATATAGATTGAACAAAACTTAAAATAGAAGCCAAAGAAGATGGTTTATATTTAGTTCCAAACATTGATCAGACTTATTCAGGTTCAAGAAAATTAAATGTACAAGAAAAATTGAAATTAAGTCAGTTAGAATTGCAAGCTAATGTTGGTTTTGTTACTTCAAATAACTATGCAATTATATTGGATGCATTCTTAGAGGCAAATAAAACTAAAATTTCAGAATTAGGAATTAGTGCAAAGACTAACTATTATGTTGCAGTTGATGCTAATGGTAAAGCAACTATAACTGGAAATAAAAATAGTAAAATGGTTTCATCAGTTGATACTTTAGAACTAACTTATGAAGTTCAAGATAAAAGAGTAAATTTAGATGAAATAGAAGGACTAGTAAATAAAGTTGTTTTAGTTCAAGAACCAACCACATCAACAACAGCTATTAGAGATGCATTTTTTGCTGCAAACGAAACAACATTAAAAGCTATTGATGGTCTTAGTGAAATTAAGTCATCATCAGATTTATTTATAAAGAATTCAAATTGAAACAAGGCTGAAAAAACAGTAATAATTGAAGCTAAAAATACAAGTACAATTCTGAAATCAACAAATGGAATTAAAGTTACTTATTCAGTTGATTCACCAAGTAATATTTTAGACTTAAGTAATTCTGAATCTGGCATAAATTTTGACATAAGACCAGCAAACGGAATGAATACTTTTCCTACTAAAGATTCAAAAAATGGTAAAAAAAGACCAAATAAATGATCTAGTCCGTTGGAAGAATTTTATAAATTGAATGAATCAAAATTTAAGAAATTTGATATAAAAAACGCTTCAGATCTACAAACTGAAATAAATCCAAGTAGTGCCAAATACTCAGATAATTCAACTATAGAAAATGCACCAAAAGAAGACGACTGAATTTGCTTAACTGCTAAATCAGATTCAACAAAAATAAGAGGAACATTCTTTATACAATACAGAATTAACTAATATGCACAAAAGCAGTTTGCCTTATTTTATCTAATATAAAATAACCCCTAGAACTATTAATACCTAAATTTAAAGTAAGCTAAACTTTAAGAAAGAAATAATATGAAAAAATTTTTAATAACATTATCAGCAATTGGTCCGTACAGTTACAGCTATATCAGCAGTTGTTTCATGTGGCAATAATAACACAAATAATAATTGAAATACTGAAGGTGATTTAAATGTTGGAGAACTGAAGTTAATGGAAACACTGGAGGTTCAAATGACAACTTTTGTTCAATTGAACGCTTCATTGCTTCCAGCGTGAACAACTGCTGATGATCTTTGACGAACTAATTTGGATACTGTAAATTTATATTCTTCAAATGAAGAACCTACAGCAAGATCGGGTTCAATGCAAGTAACTTTTAGCGAAGCTTCAACAATGTTTATAGGAACTTTAAAAATTTATTACACTTTGAATTTATTCATTGAATAAGAATTATATATTGAAAAATTTTTATTTCAATATCTTTTTTTATTTTTTATGTTGTCAAAAATTATATATTAATAGAGCAACTAAATATTTAAGAAACTTATACAGGGTAGCATAATGGGCTACTGACCCCGCCTTCAAACCTATTTGAAGACTATAGGACTTTTATAAAACTTTAAATAAAGTTTCTTTCAACGTCTTATTGGAAAGAAACTTTTTTATTTGGTTGAGAAAATAATAAAAATAAAAGAAGGAGATTAATATGAGAAAAATATTAGCTATATTAGCTGCTGTTGGATTAACAGCAACAACAGGAACAACTCTAGTAAGTTGTGGAACAAAACATGAAGATAAAGATTACACAAAAGTTGAGGGAGTTAATGCTTGAAACAATAATATAAAACAAGTTCAAGGTTATGTCATTGATCAAATAGGTACAACTTTTGAAAGCGCAAAAGATATGAATGAAAAAATTAAGACAATAGATTTTTCAAAAGTAGCAAGAAACAATATTATTTTTGCCGATAATTTATCATTAGGAAAATCAAGTGGCGAAAAAGCAGAAGCTGTTGCAGAAAAAGCACCAAAACCTACAGGTCTAAGTGACTATTCAGTTTATATTGTTGCAGTTAGAAGCTCAACAAAAGGAAGTGGTTCTGACAAAAAAAACACTCTGAAAATAGATTATTTAGTTTCAAAAAGCGAACAATGAACTTATGCTAATTTTGGAACAAACACAGGTTTTAATTACGACAATGTTTTCGTAACTTACACAAACTAATTCATTTGTTGTATAATTTTACTAACAACTTAATATGAAAAACTTATACAGGGTAGCATAATGGGCTACTGACCCGCCTCAAGACCAATCTTGAGACTATAAGTGTAGAGGTTTTTTGTCTATAAGCAAAAAACCTTTTTTTATTATCAACTGAAGTTTTTCTTTGGGTTGTATTCAAATTAGGGGGATTTATGAAAAAATTATTAGCCGTATTAGGTGCAATTGGATTAACAGCAACAGGAGCTTCAGCAGTAGTTTCTTGTGGAGGAAACAATGGAGATAAAGATATCACTGATCCTGAAACAGGGTTAGTAGCTTTATCAAAAGTAAAAAACTTAGTTTTAGATTTAGGAGAAATTGGAACAAACACTTCTGCAAATATTTCAAAAACATTTTTTGACAAAAATGAATCAGTATTAAAAAAAGCGGTTGGAGACACTATAACATCAAACATGTTATACGTTTCAAAAATAACTTCAACATCAGCAACAATTACTGGTAAAAATTCAGGACAAGAATTATTAAGTCCATCAGCTGATTTTGCAGTTACAGTTGCATTTACAGCAACAAATGATACAAGACTCGATTTAGCAGCTACTACAAATTTAGTAAAAAAAGGATTAGAAGTTGACAAAAGTAAATTTGAAGGATCAGGTAAATATGATAAATCAAATTCAATTGCTGATGCATTAATTGCAGCAAACAAAGATTTATTAAAAGGTACAGTTGCTAAAGACTATTATTTAAAAGATATTGTTGCTCCAACTGAAGGAAAACCAGGAACAGCAAAAATTGAAGGAAGTACTTCAAGTTCAAAAGTAAAAAGTGGTTCAGCTGTTGAAGTTGAATTTACATTTATTTAATAAATAAAATTAATAATAAATGAAATAGACAAAAGTCTATTTTTTTTGTAATGTATGATTGTTGTATATTTAATAATATCATAAAATATAACACTTATCATTACATTTTATGACAACATAATAAAGTTTATTATATTATAATATTTTTAACTTAATAAAAATTGACTTATACAGGGTAGCATAATGGGCTACTGACCCGCCTTAAGACCGATCTTAAGACTATAAGAAATAGAATTATTTTATAAGAATTAAGTTGCTTCTTTATTAAGTAATAATTTGTACGAAAAAATTAGGGGGATTATTTTTAAATGAAAAAATTATTATTAACATTATCTTCTGTAACACTTGTTGGTACAGCTGGAATGAGTGTAGTTTCTTGTGGGGTTAAACCAGAGAAAAATGTTATTTTTATGCTTCCAGGTGAAGCTGTTGGAGTAGGTTCAACTGATAAAATAGATGCATATACAGATTTAGTTCAAGAATTTAATGAATTACACGCTGGGGAAAAAGGATTTGTTCCTATTCAAGTAAAATGAGCTAAATCAGGAACAATTAATGATGCAATTTTAACAGGTGATAATTTGCCAGATCTATATATTAGCTATGCTGATGCAGTTTCATTATATGCAAACACAAAAGTGTCAGATCAAGTTAGAGATATGGAGACTTCAATTGGAGAAGCAGGATTCAAAAACTTTGAAAAAGACGTTGTTGATGAATCATTCTTACAAGAAGGTCAATACAAAATGCAAGGAAGCGACAAGGCAACACAAATTGTTTTACCATTTGGTAAATCAGTTGAAATGTCAGTAATTAATGTAAACTTCTTTTTAGAATTTGTATCAAAAATTAATGTGACAGATTTTAATGGTAAAGAAATATCATCAAAAGTAAAAACAGAATTTGAAAACTTTAATAAAGAAAAAAGAAAAAACTTAACAGGAGACGGAAGTTTATCAAAAACAACTGTTTTTGCAGCAGATAAAGTTAACTTAGATGATGTTTGATTTGAAAATGCTAACTTAAAAGATGTTCAAAAAAGTTTAGTAGAAGCTTTGGAACCTTTATCAAAAATAGGTTCAACTGCTGACTCTGGAGAATCTGTTGATGATGTAATTAGAGATGTTTTTGCCAAAAATGAAACTATAATTAGCTTAGCAAAAGTTTACAACGAAATATTCTCACAAACTAAAAACATTGATTTAAAATATGAAAATACAAAAAATCTAAAAATGGATTCTGTTAATCCATCATCTGGAAAACATTTCTCTGTGGGAATTGATTCATTAGCAAATAAATACTTTATGGATCATGCTGCTAGAACTGGTAAAGGTTCAATTGATATCACTGATGAAAATAATAATTTTTTCTACAGTGCAAATTATGATAAAGAAACAAGAGTAGCAAATGTAAACTTTAATGAAGAATCTCAAGGATTTAAAGATACTTCAGATTTCTTACAAGCATTCAAGGAAATAGCTAAAGAAAATAATTCAAACAATAATTTAGGTTCATATGCTGAACAATGAAATGGAACTTTAAATTTAAGTAGACAAGAAGGGACAACAAAATACTATACAAGTGATAGTTTCTTAGTTGGTTCATCATTTATGTCAAGTGGTTCATCAGCAGGTGCTTACAACTTTACAAAAGCAAAATATGTTAATAATGTTGGATATTCTCCAGTTACAAATGCTGACGTATTAACAACTTCTACTTCAACAGCTCAAGGAGAAAAATCAGTATTTATGTCACAAGGTCCTGGTCTTGCAGGATTTAAATCTAATGGTTCTAATTCAGAAGAAAAAGAAAAAACTGTAACAGCATTCTTAAACTACATGATGCAGCCAAAGCAAGCAGCTGATTTTGCACTTAAATCAAATTACATGCCACCAACTAAGTCAGGAATGTTAATTTACCAAAACTATGTAAATGGTAACTACAATAATAAAGAAGCCAAAAATCAAAAAAATGCTATTAAAAATCCAACTGCATTAGATGGCGTTGTAAATAAACTTAATGAGAAAGAAAAAACTAATAAATACACAGTTGATAATACTTTTACTGGTATTTATTCAACAAGTAAAGGTTCATTAAGTTCACAAGCTTCTCCCAATGCTGTTAACTCAGGATTTATTGAAAAATACTTAGCTGAAGGTGCTGATAGAATATTAGTAACTTCAACTCCATCACCAATCGGAGCAACTGTTCGTGACTCAATTGCAACAGCAATTACAGGAACAGGAACAATAACAGACATAAGCAAAGCTAAAGATACTAAATTTAGCGATATATTAAATGCTGAAAGTAAAGTATACACATTGCAAAACTATGTAATGAAAAAAAATAACACAGATATGTTTAGCAAAATTAATTTAACTCACAATTCAAAAAATAAGAAAAAATAAAATAAATTTAAAAGATAGAAAGTTTTTAAAAACATGAGTATTAAACTAAAAAATATAACAATTGACTACGGAAATTTCTTGGCGGTAAATGACCTAAGTGTAAATATTAACAAAGGGGAACTAGTTTCCCTTTTAGGACCTTCTGGTTGTGGTAAAACAACAGCTTTAAACGCAATTGCAGGTCTTATAAATACAACATCAGGCCAAATTTTATTTGATGGTGTTGATGTAACACATAAAACACCTCAACAAAGAAACATCGGATTAGTATTCCAAAGTTATGCACTATATTCACATATGAGCGTTTTTAAAAATATTGCATATCCTTTGTACCATTCAAAAGATTTTAAGAAGGAATTAGCAAGAGATAATTTTAAATATAAAAATAGATTAAAAGATTTAAGAAATACACAATCATATGAATTGATCATAGAAGAACAAAATGAATTTTTAAATGATTTAAAAACATTCTTAAAAGAGACAAATAATAAATTTAAATTACTTGAAACAGATTTTTTGAAGAATCATAAAAATTCAATTATTGAATATACTGATCAATTATTTGTTGATTTTGACAATGCTGAAGTATTAAAAAATCACTTAGTAAGTTATTTATATGACAAACTAAAAATTAAATTTAATGAAATAAAAGCGAGATTAGAATCAGTAATTTTAAAAAACTACAAAATGTTATTAGCTCAAAAGTTAGATATTCGTTTTGCAGGAACTATTGGATACTATGCTTGATTAAATGAACAAAATGTAAGAGATAATCAAAAACATTTAGTAGAACTTATTAAAACAAGCAAAACTTCTAAAAAACAAATTAGAAAAGAACAAAAAAAAGTTAGCGCTAATTTAGATATTTTCAAAAGTTCATCAAGTGAAAATGGATATGATAACTATAATGCAATTAAGTCAGCAATAACAAATGACTTTATTGATCTTGAAGTTGCAGCGCTTGAAAAAGAAATTGATGCTTATTTTGCTGAAGTTTTATTAAAAACAAAACAACCAATTATAAAAAATAATAAAATTCAAACTTCAATAATTAACATTAGTAAAAAAATTACAGCATTTAGAACAACTTATTTAAGTAAACATGAAAAATTAGCAGCTAAATTTGTTAAAAATGTTTCAAAATATTTACCAAAAGAACTAGATATTCAAAATGATTTAACTAAATACTTATTAAATATTTCAAAGATTGAATTTAATGTGATTCAACAAAATTTAAATGATTTAGTTTTTACTAATATGCAAAATTATGTTAATTCAGTTGAGCAAAACGAGTTTACACAATTGACAAACTACTACTCAGTAAATATAAATTCATACTTAAATATTTCTGAATCAAGTGATCAACTTTCAAAAATTAATAAAGAAATTGAAAAAATAATATCACTTGAGGAAGATAAAAAAATTAGTGGAATTGATATTTTAAGTTTAGAAAATTCTGATTATGCAAATTACATTGCAGAAAGAGATGCATTAACTGAAAGCCTTTTAATAGCATTTGCAGAAAAGACTGAAAACTTTATTTCTGAAACATTTAATAAGTTGCCTTCATTAGTTGAAAAAGAATTATTAAAATGTGGAAATCAAATTGATGTAACTGAAATTGAACAAGAAATAAGAAAAAACATTTATTCTAAAAAACGTAAAATTAGATCGTTAGTTTTAGAAGCTGCAAAACAAGTTGAAATTGAAACTCAGTTAAATAAAAAACCAAGTGAACTATCAGGTGGACAACAACAAAGGGTTGCTATTGCAAGAGCTGTTGTTAAAAAACCAAGTATTTTATTAATGGATGAGCCGTTATCTAACTTAGATGCAAAATTACGTTTAACAACAAGAGAATGAATTAAGAGATTCCAACAAAAAGTTGGTATTACAACTATTTTTGTTACTCACGATCAAGAAGAAGCTATGAGTATTTCAGATTCAATCTTTGTTATGAATAAAGGGGTTCTACAACAAGGAGGAACGCCATTAGAGATTTATAACAAACCAAAAAATAAATTTGTTGCAAACTTCATTGGAACACCAAATATTAATTTTATTGATATTAAAGTTAGAAAATCAACATTTGAATTACCATCAGGTGAAAAATTAACAATTAAAGGTCAAAAAATTGAAAAAGAACAGTGAACACTAGGAATTAGACCAGAAAGAATTAGTATTTCTGGAACAAAAGGAAAAGTATTTATTGGTGAAGGTGAAGTTTCTCTAGTTGAACAACTAGGAAAACAAAATCACATTAAAGTTCGTTTAAATAGTAAACTTGAAATCACATTAATTTTAGAACCACATGAATGAAATAATTTGAAAGATTCTTCAATTCTAAAACTATATGCAAGAAAAGAAGATCTATACTTATTTGATGCGGAAACAAACTTAGTAGAGGTAAAGTATGCGTAAAAATAAGAAAGATGAAGGTTTTGTCTTAATTGATGATAGGGTTGTAAACCCTAAGGGTAAAAAGTCTAAACCTAAAAACATGGAGAAGGGAAAATTCGATTTAATAAATCAATTAATTTGAGTTATACCGGGGTTATTCTTTGTATGTATATTCTCATATTTCTCAATCTTTATTGTTTTCAAATATGGTTTAAGTGCAAATGGGGCAAATGGATTATTTGTCTTAAGTTTTAAAAACATTGTTAATTTATTCACTGAACCAACACATGAATTCCCTATTGCGTTGAGAAACACTTTAATTTATGTTTTAGTTTCAGTTCCAATTTCGCTATTAATTGCATTATGAACTGCTAAAGCTTTAAGTAATGTTTTAAGTAAGAGAGCGTTTGCTTTCTTCCAATCAGCATTCTTCTTACCATATGTAACATCAGCACTTGCTGTTGCTATGGCATTCTCAATTTTATTTTCAACAAGTGATACTTCTCTTTTAACTCAATTACTTGCTAAATTAGGTTTATCAAGAGTAGATTGAAAAGAACCAAAAAATGCAATGATCATGTTAATAATCTATGGAGTATGAAAAATGCTACCATTTAAAATTATTATGTTTACTGCTGCATTCTTAAGAGTTGATAAGCGTTTATACCAAGCTGCTTCAATTGATGGAGTTCCAAGATGACAACAATTTTGAAAAATCTCTGTACCACAAATTATGCCAGTTATTATTTATATGATCACAACTGGTATTATTGGTTCATTTAAATTCATGCCGTTCGGATTATTTGCAAATTATGAAGAAGCTGTTAAATCAGAAGCACAAACTGCTGTGTTCTTTATATTCTCAAGAATAAATTCTGGATCAGGAAGCTTACCATCATACAGTACTGGTGGAGCTGCTTCTATTGTATTAATGATTATTATTTTAATTATGACATTATGTAATAGACAATTAAGTAAATACTTAAATAAAAAATATAGATAGGAGTCAGTATGGAAAAAAGAAATAATGAATGAAGTAAAAAAGTTAGAACTGAAGAATGATTGCAAAAGAATTCACTCAGAAGAACTTCAATTAAAGAAAAAACTTTAATTCAGGCTGAACCTGTTGTTAAAAGTACTGTTGTAGCTATAGATGAAATTTCAGAGGTTAAAAACCATGAAGTTGATACAATTAAATTAACTAAAAAAGAAAAATATGAAAGTGATTTAAAATTACAAGAAGAAGAAATAACAAAAAGGGAAGCTAAAATTATTATTGAAGCAAATTTCTTTAAAAGAGCTTGATTAAAAATTTGTCTTTCATGATTTATGTTCTGAAATAAAAAACAATTTAAATTTAAACACGCGTTTTATATTAGATCTGTAAACAGAAGAAAAGATAAAACAATTAAAATGGCAGGTGATGTTTGATATAGAAGAATTGGAACAAATGTTTCAAACTATACTGTATTAATAATCATGTTAGTTGTTATGATATTCCCATTCTATTGAATGTTAATAACATCATTTAAACCATATTCAGAAGTTGATACTGGTGTAATGGAATCTCTTTGACCAAAACACTGAACATTACAAGCATATAAAGACATGTTCTCATATGTAAACAGTTCAGGTGGTAGAGAATCAATTCCATTTTCAAGATTCTTCTTTAACTCACTGTTTGTTGCTCTGGTTTCAACACTAGTTCAATTATCAGTTTCAGTTATTGGTGGATTTGCTATTTATAACTGAAGAACAAAATTTAACTCATTATTCATGATTATAATGTTCTCAATTATGATGGTTCCAGGGGAAGCATTATTATTAGGTAGATACTGAATTGCAGTTCAAATGCAATGAAGAGATACTTTATTTGCATTAATTGTTCCGTTCATTGGAAACGTATTTACCATTTATTTAATGAGCAACGCTTTCTATGGATTAAATAGAGATTTAAAAAGAGCGGCTAAAGTCGATGGATTATCAAGTTTCCAATACTTTATGAAAATCGCTTTACCTGCAGTTAGTGCAACAATATTAACATCATTTATCATTTCATTTATTGAATCATGAAACTCAGTTTTATGACCAATCACAGTTATTGATAACCAATCTGGTCAATGAAGAACAATTCCTATGTTACTTTACTCATTAATGAATGTTAGTGGTATGACATCAGAAGAATTCCCAATCGCTGACCCAATCAACGTAAAAATGGCAGCATCAATTTTAGCAATTTTACCAATGATTATTGTGTTTGTTGTTTTCAATAAATGAATTATTAATGGATTGACAAAAAGAAGTGTTGGAGGCACTAAAGGTTAATGAAGAAAAAAATAAATTTAGTATTCTTGAGTTTTATATTAACTTTAGTAGGATTTTTATCAATTATTACAGTTTCTTGTGGAACAAAGATTAAAGAAATTACAGGAAATGTATCATATTATGTTCTATCAATTGGAAGTGGAAATTTTACCTTCTTAGAAAAAGATGGACATGCTGTTGTTATGGATTGTGGAGTTGGAATTGGTGGTAATAATTCAGGTGATTCATTTGAAATAGATTCACCTGAAACTTTCGCCCTTAACAACGGAAGATGAGTATCAGCTAGTGAAAAAGACGGAAAAGCAATTACAAATTTTATGAAAAATACAGCAGGTGTTAAAGTTATTGATGCTATATTTATTTCTCATAAACATTCTGATCACTATAGTGCTTTAAAATATCTTGTTCAAGAATTTGAAGTAGGAACAGTTGTGGCTCCTACAGACAGTGCTGGGTTAGAAAGAGCAATTAGTAGTTACCAACCAAAAGGCCAAATGCCAATAGTTGATACAAGTTTTTCAAAAACATATGAATTTTTAGGCGGGACAATTGAAAATTTAACAGCCTATTCTTCAAAAAAAGTTGTTAAGAGCTTATATACAACAGATGATCCAAATGCCAATAGTATGGTTTTAAGATTTAAAGCAAACGGTAAAACATTTTTATTACCTGGAGACATGGAAAATACATCAAAAGTTATGAGTGATAAAAAATTCTTAAAGGCTGTTTCTTCTCAACCAGTTGATTTTTACTTGTTAGCACATCACGGTTCAACAAATGGTGCTACTGAACTAACACCTTTAATTGGAAATAAAGATCATGCACCAGAACACGTTATTGTGTCTGCTACAGATAATACAGATGGTTTTGAAAATTGATCTGGTGAAAGACAAGCTGTAACTAACTCTAAAACACCAATCGGAAATGTTCTAAAAACATATGGTGTTAGAAAAGACAGAAAACCCTATGTTTATGTAACAGGTTCAGTTTTAGCAGAAACACTACAAAACGAACTTCCTGATATAGTTGATAAAGAAAATATAAAATCAACTTTTGAATATAAATTTTCTGATAACAAATGAGATTTCTTTGCGCATAAAGAAAATATTTCAAATGAATTCAAAATAGCAGAATAATAAATTTAGTTTAGTAACTTATACAGGGTGGCATAAAGGGCTACTCACCTTCTTAAGAGCGATCTTAAGACTATAAGAATACAAAAAATACAAAGTTTCGTTCAAATAAGAATGAAACTTTTTTATTTAATGTATGTTTAACTATAATATGATAAATAATCTTTGTTGTTGTATTTATAATTTGTTAAAATAAATAAAAGAAAAGAGTGATTTTATGCCAATTTTAAAATTTAATGGAGCAAGTGAAGAACAAGTAAAACAGTATGCAAAAAAGATTGATGAACTTGTAGATTTAATTGTTGCTAAACCAGAAGCTATTTTAATGATTAATAATAATAACAATGTTTATGTGGCCGAAAATACAAATAAGAGAGTTTATGTTGAAGTTGATTGATTAGCAAGACCAGAAGAAGCTAGAATAGCATTAGTTAAACATCTGACTGATTTTTTTGGTGGAGATGGAATAACAGTTTCTGTTAAGTTTACAGAAATTAATAAAAATTTATATGTAAACAATAATAGAATGGGTTAATAATGAAAATAGGAAATGTTGAAATAAAAGGAAAATTAGTTCAGGGACCAATGGCAGGTGTTTCAAACCCGCCATTCCGATTAATATCAAAAGAAAAAGGTGCAAATTTAGTATGTGCTGAAATGGTTTCGGTTGAAGGAATGACTCACAACAATAAAAAAACTTTTAGTATGTTAGCTGTTGAAAAACAAGAACACCCAATGAGTATGCAAATTTTTGGAAATGATGTTGAATCTTTCATCGTTGCAACTAAGTGAATTGATGAAAATGTTGATTGTGACATTATTGATTTAAATATTGGTTGTCCAGCACCAAAAGTGGCTGTTAGATCTGCTAGTGGTTCAAGTTTATTAAAAACTCCTGAATTAATTTATGATATTGTTAAAGCGGTTGTTGAAAATACATCAAAACCAGTTACAGCAAAAATTAGATTGGGTTGAGACAAAGAAAGTGTAAATGCTGTTGAAGTGTCAAAGTTAATTGAAAAAGCTGGTGCTAGTGCAATAACAGTTCATGGAAGAACTAGAAGTGAGTTTTATTCAGGTCACGCAGATTGAGAAAAAATTAAAGAGGTTAAAGAAGCTGTTAATATTCCAGTTATTGGTAATGGAGATGTTATTGATGGTCCGAGTGCAAAAGCAATGCTAGACTTAACTGGTTGTGATGCAGTTATGATTTCAAGAGGTTGTCAAGGTAATCCTTGAATATTCAGAGAAATAGCTCATTATTTAGAAACTGGTGAAGAATTAGCTAAGCCAAGTTTTGAAGAATGAAAAGAAACAGTATTGAAGCATGCTAAAATGTTAATAGATTATAAGCAAGACGAAGGTAGTGCAATTAGAGAATTCAGAAAACATTTAACTTGATATTTTGCAGTATTGCCAAAAACAGAAATTTTAAATCAGTTAAAAGAAGAAGCAAATAAGATTAACACATTTAGCGATTTAGAAGATATCATAGAAAAGTATAAAGAGGTATAAAATGTCAGAAAGAAAATTTAGTGAACAAGAATTAGTTCGTAGAGCCAAACTTGAAAAATTAATTGAAAATAATAATAACCCTTATGAAGTAAGTAAATATGTAAGAACACATTCATTAAAACAATTACTTGATTTATACAATGGTTATGAAAAAGATGAGTTAACAACTTTAGAACAACCAGAAATTAGTATTGCAGGAAGAATTAAACTTTATCGTGAGGCTGGTAACAAAGCAGCATTCTTAAATATTAAAGATCAAGATTCAGATATTCAAGTTTATGTAAGGCAAGACGAAATTGGTGAAGAGGCTTTTGCTAATTTTAGAGAACTAGATCTTGGAGATATTGTCGGGTTTAAAGGAATCATGATGAAAACAAACCATGGTGAACTTTCATTAAGAGCAAAAGAATATACTTTATTATCAAAAGCTTTAAGACCTTTACCAGATAAACACGCTGGTATTCAAGACATTGAAGAAAAATACAGAAGAAGATATGTTGATTTAATTACAAACCCAGAATCAAAAAGAGTATTCCAAGCAAGAACCAAAATTATTAGAACTATGCAACAAATTCTTGATGAACGTGGATACATGGAAGTTGAAACTCCTATTTTACATAGCGTAAAAGGTGGGGCAGCTGCTAAACCATTTATTACACATTACAACGCGCTTGATGTTGATGTATATTTAAGAATAGCAACTGAACTTCATTTAAAAAGATTAATTGTAGGTGGATTTGATGGTGTTTATGAAATAGGAAGAATATTCAGAAATGAAGGAATGAGCACAAGACACAATCCAGAATTTACATCTTTAGAATTATATGTTGCCTATGAAGATATGTTCTTCTTAATGGACTTAACTGAAGAAGTGTTCAGAAAATGTAATGCTGTTGTTAACGAATCATCAGTTATAGAATATGGCGGGCATAAATTGGATTTATCAAAACCATTTAAACGCTTACATATGGTTGATGGAATTAAACAAGTGACAGGAGTAGATTTCTGAAAAGAAATGACTGTTGAAGAAGCTTTAGAATTAGCTAAAAAACATAATGTACACGTTGAAAAACACAATTATACAGTTGGGCATATTATTAATTTATTCTATGAAGAATTTGTTGAGGCTACAATTATTGAACCAACTTTTGTTTATGGACATCCAAAAGAAATATCACCTTTATCTAAATCAAACGCTGAAGATTCAAGATTTACTGATCGTTTTGAGTTGTTTATTGTCGGAAGAGAATATGCAAATGCATTTAGTGAATTAAATGATCCAATTGATCAATATGAAAGATTTAATGAACAAATTAAAGAAGCTGCAGCAGGAAATGATGAAGCAACTGAAATGGACATTGACTTTATTGAAGCATTAGAACATGCAATGCCACCAACTGCAGGTATTGGATTTGGAATTGATAGACTTGTAATGTTATTAACAAATTCTGAATCAATTAAAGATGTATTATTATTCCCGCAGTTAAAACCAAGAGATTAATATTTTTGAAAAATAAAACAAACCTTAATTGGTTTGTTTTCTTTATGCTTTTGCAATGCTGTTTGCTTCTTCGTCTAGAATAAGAGTAAAGAATGGATGCAGTGTTAAAATTGTTGAAGGAACTTTTTCAATAACTGGACCATTAACAATTTGATCAATAACCTCAGCTTTTCCTTTTCCGTTTGCAATCATGATTATATTTCTAGCAGCCATAATATCTCTAGGGCCCATTGTTACAAACTGATCATGAAATAAGTTCATATCCAATTTTGGAACACTAATATTGCCTTCTAAATCAGAATTATTTATAAGTCTTGTTTTGTCACCAAATTTTGTAACACCAGACATATTTCCACAGAAATGACCATCTATCCCAATTCCTAAAAGAACTAAGTCTAGACCACCATCTTTATATAATTTATCCATATGTTCTTTATAATTTAGAACATTTAATCTATGAATATTTTCTTGTTTGATTTTTGCTTTACTGAAAAGCAGTTCTTCCAAATCTTTACTTGTAATACCTGTTGAAAGATCATTTCTGAAAGGTACTTCGTCAAAGTTATAGAAATGTATTTTATCTAAATATGTAAGCTCATTTAAAATACTTACTATTTTTGCGTAGAATAGCTTTGGACTATTACCCCCAGTAACTGAAACATTTATTCGCTCTTTATGCTTGTTTTTTTCAAGTATATCGATGAAAACTTCAATTGTTTTTTCAGTCATTCGTTCATAATCTTTTGTTTTTAATATTTTCATATGTTTACCTCTTTGTATATAATTAATATAAGTTTTAATTTAATGAAATGTGTAAAAAACATTTTTTAAGTAAACAACTTTACTAATCTAAAATTTATTTTCAAGGAGTATTATGGAAAATTTTTACGAAAAATTAGAGTATTTATCAAAGGGTTATGTTGATTCAGCTTATAAAAATATGTCAGTAAGTTTATTAGCATCAATCAGAAATGGAAATTTTAAAAAATCAAAGGAATTAGCTAAAGAATGTTTTGTGAGTGAATCGACTGTCACAAAGTTTAGTAAATACTTGGGGTTTTCTGGATATAGAGAAATGATATTCATTTTAAAAGAAGATCATGATTCTTTTTTTGCAAAAAAGATAACTAAAAAAAATAAGAATTTTTCTACCTTAATAGAATGGATATCATTGCATGATAAATTTATTGATCAGTTATGCAAAGCAATTAAAGTAAAGAATGTACAAGTTAATATTTTTTGCTCTTATCAGCTTGAAGAGTCTGTTAGCTTATTGAATAAATTACTACTGTCATTTGACATAGACTCTAAAATACTTTATCAAAATGTTTTGTTTGCTAACACAAAAATTTCAAAGCCATCTGTTAACATTATATTTTTTTCAGGAAGAGATAACGAAACTTTAGAAATATTTTTGGAAGAAATAAATAAAAATAAAAAGCAAACAAAAAACTTTTTGGTTATTAGTGAAAAACAAAAGAATAAAGTTAAGTTTGAGTGTGAAAAGATACAATTTAGTCAAGACCATTCTTTTATTAATAGAAATTTATCTGTTATGATGATGTGCCATGAAATAGCAAATAAATTGGTATTATAATGAATATTAATATAGGCAAGTACTTTACAGAAAGTAAGACTTGTTTTTTTTTTTTTTTTTGCTTTCTCCAAAATAGACCAACAAATTGGAAAATATTATTGAAAGGAAATAAAAATATGGAAATAAAAATATATGCTCCCGTAAATTGTGAAGTTAAATCTATGCAAAAATGCAGTGATCCAACTTTTGCAGGAAAAATGTTAGGTGACGGAATCGTTATTGAACCCAAGAATAATGTTTTCGCATCTCCATTTGAAAATGCAACATGTACAATGATTTTCGAGACAAAACATGCATATGGTTTTGAAGTTCAAGGTTGTGAGTTTTTAATTCACTGTGGAATAGACACTGTTAATTTAAATGGAAAACCGTTCAAAACTAATTTACAACAAAATATGCCTGTAAAATTAGGCGATCAAATTTTTTCAGTTAATTTAAAATTAGTTAGAGAAAATAACCTTTCAACAGAGACACCTATAATTTTTACAAGTGCAGATAAAAAATTAAAAATTAAAAATTTTAAAGAAGGAACTTATAAAAAAGGCGAATTGATTTGTGTTTTTGAGGTAACATCTGACAAAAAGGAAAAAGCTCAAATCGATAATGAAAGTGAAGACGTTATTAAGTTTGAAAGTAAATATACAAAAACAGCCAAAGAGTTCATTGAACTAGTTGGTGGTAGACAAAACTTTTCTGAAGTTTATAACTGTATGACAAGACTTAGATTCAAAATTAAAAATAAGGATCTTGTTGATTCAACTCAAATAGAAAAAAATTCTATTGTAAAAGGAATCAACTGAAATGGCTCAGAATTACAAGTTATTATCGGTGGTGAATGTTACAAAGTTAAAGATGAAATTTTAAAACTTGACAATATTCAAATTGAAACACCATCAGAAGGTACTGAAGAAGTTGCACCTTCAACTTTCTCACAAAAAATATTTGCTGCTATTGCGGGTATTATGGCACCAAATATTCCTATATTGATGAGCGCAGGTATAATCGCCGCAATTTATTCAATACTGAATACTATTGGTGTAACAGTAGATCTAGGTAGTGGAGATAAAACAATTGAAGCAGATATGCTGTCATTAATATTATATGTATTATCTAAAACAGGGATTTTACTAATTGGTATATTCTTTTGTTATAATACAACAAAATATTTTGGTGGAGACCCATTATATGGTATGTTAATAGGTCTGATATTAGCATCTAGATTTTTTATGGGAACAGGTGCTGAATCAAATGCTATAACTGAACCATCAAATTATGAGTTTGGTAAATTTATAATGGATGCGCAATTTGGGTCTAGAGGATGATACTTATTCTCAATTTCAAATTATCCAATTGTTATTAAATCTTATGAAGGTAGTGTACTACCTTATCTAGCAGCGGGTATCATGGCTGTTTATATTGATATTTGAGTAAAAAAATGAATGCCATCAGCAATTGATATTGTGTTTAGAGCAGCCATAGTTGTTGTTCTAACAGTTGTTCCAGTTTTATTTATAATTGGACCTGCCTTATCATTAGTTGAATTTGGTATGACATATGTTGTTAAAGGACTGGGATACATTCCACTTGGAATAGGTGTAGGTTTATTTGCAATGATATGACAGCCACTTGTTTTAACAGGGGTGCACGTAGGAGTTTACATGACATTGTTAATTCCATTAATGACCTCGCAAGAACCAAGTATATTCTTACCGGCTGCAACTATCGCCGTATTTGGTCAAGTAGGAGCTTGTTTAGGAGTCGCTATGCTTACTAAAAATCCGATGGAAAGAAGAGTAGCATTAGGATCTATACCAGGAGGAGTATTTGGTATTACAGAACCAATTATTTATTCAACTAACTTGCCTAAACTAAAACCTTTTTTAGTGGGTTGTGTTGCTGCTTTTGTGGGTGGAACAATTTCAGGTATTATTGGTATTGCTCAACTTAATCCCGGTGCAGCACAAGGATTCTTGTATATTCTTGGTGTTGATGGATTAACAAACCAATTATTGCTTGCACTAATCTTTGTTATAACAGCTGCAATCGCTTTAGGACTTATGTTCTTGACATATTCGCAAAAAGTAAATGAATTAAAATATTCACAAAAACTAAATAAAAAAATTGATTCAATTTTAAAAAATACAAAATTATCAGAAAAAGATAAAAAAGAAATAAATGAAAAACTTTTAGCAATTACAGAAATGTTTAAAGAAAACAAAGAAACATATTCAAAATATGAAAAATATATTCAAAATATTTCAAAATTTGAAGCTTCATTAATATCACTAGAAGAAAAAGAAGAAAAACATAAAACTAAATTATTTAATAAAGTCAATAAATTTAAAAAAGCTAAAAAACAAGATGCAGATCTAATTAAAAAAGCAATTGCTGAATTTAATTCTTATAGTTTAGAACAAGAAAAACAAAAAATAACTAACGAAAGAGAAAATTACGTTAAAGAAAATGCTGAATTAGTCTTAACTTATGAAAAAGCTAAAAAACAAAATGAATTAACTATTCAAAAATATATTGATTATATTCAAAAACAAGAAACAGTTTCTGAATTGGCTAATTATTCAAAACTTTATTCAAATGCCTTAAACAGTGTTGAAATTGGATATGGTTTACAAGATAAAGTTGTTTATAAAATGCCAAAAGAATTTAAAACAAAATTAAAAAATAAAGAGGTGTAATATGAAATTTGAAAAAAAAGATTTTTTATGAGGAGGTGCAACTTCAGCTTCTCAAGTTGAAGGAGCATTTGATGCGGAAGGTAAATCATTAACAATTGCAGAAATGAGACCGTTCAATCCAAATCTAGATAGAAAAAGCGTAGATGAATTAAATAAATATACAAGATCTGATTATGAAAAATCAATTGATAATAAAGATAACTTACATTACCCAAAAAGAATAGGTATTGACTTTTATCACAGATATAAAGAAGACATAGCTTTATTCAAAGAGGCAGGAATGAACATTTATAGAATGTCAATTGCTTGATCAAGAATTTTCCCTAATGGTGATGAAGCAGAACCAAATGCTGCGGGTATTAAATTTTATAAAGATGTTTTTGAAGAATGCAAAAAAAATGGAATGGAAGTAATGTTAACTATTCAACATTACGATGTTCCATACCCAATAACAAAAAAATATGGTGGTTGATCAAACAAAAAAGTTATTGATTTGTATATCAAATTTGCAACAGTTATTATGAAAGAATACAAAGACTTAGTTAAATATTGATTACCATTTAATGAAATCAATGTAGCTACATTAGCTCCAACAACAGGTTTAGGTATTTTTAGAGAAGACTTTAGTAGTGAAGAAGACTATGTAAATGCATCATGACAAGGATTACATAATCAATTTTACGCACAAGCAAAAGTTATTGAAATAGCTAAAACAATTTCAAGCAATATTAAAATGGGGTGCATGGTTGCTAACATGACAACATACTCATCAGACTGTAACCCTGTAAATATTTGAGAAAATTTAGCTACTCAACAAATGCAAAGATACTTCTACTATGATGTAATGGTAAAAGGAGATTATCCATCATATTCAAAAAGATATTTCAAAGAAAATAATATTAAATTTGAAACAACCCCTGAAGAAATGGAAGTAATTAAAAATAATAATATTCAATATATTACATTTAGTTACTACATGACATCAACAATTTCAAAAGAATTAAAAGATGCAGCAGGTGGTAATTTAATGTTGGGTGGAAAAAATCCATTCTTAAAAGCAACTGAATGAGGATGACAAATTGATCCTATTGGTTTAAGAATAACATTAAATGAATTATGAGATAGATACCAATTACCTTTATTTATTTCAGAAAATGGAATAGGTGTGGTAGAAACCTTAAACGAAAATAACACAGTTGAAGATGATTACAGAATTGAATACTTATCAAAACATTTTGAGCAAATGAATGAAGCTATTAAAGATGGAGTAGATGTATTTGGTTACACAATGTGAACTCCAATTGATGTTGTGAGTTTATCAACAAATGAGATGTCAAAAAGATATGGATTAATATTTGTTGATTATGATGATTATCATAAAGGAACTGGAAATAGATTTAAAAAGAAATCATTTGAGTGATTTAAAAACTTTATGAAAACAAAAGAATTATAAAAATAAAAAAACTTTCGAAAGAAAGTTTTATTTTTTCTAAATGCTATATAATTAATTCATGTAATTAACAGTATTTGTATAAGCCAATATAATGGATTGGCGTATCTACGGCTAAACCTATTTAGTCTCTATAAGTTACTGTTTAAACTTACTTGGATCTTTCATCCCAATTCTGTTAATTACACCTAGGTAAATTTATCGAAGGGGTTTATAATGGAATTTAAACATAATTTGAAATTATTAATTTCTAAAGAGGAAATTGCAAATAAAATTGCAGAATACGGCGCTTTTTATAATGAAAAGTACAAAGGGAAAACACTTTCTTTAGTAACAATCATGAATGGCTCTGTATTCTTTTTTGCCGATTTTGCAAGAACGCTAAATATGCCAATAAAAATGGATACAATAACTGTTTCTAGTTATTCAGGAACTAAATCAAATAAAGAATTGGTGTTTCATAAAAAAATAACAAAACCAATTATTGAAGATCAACATGTTTTAATTGTTGAGGATATTATTGATTCAGGATTAACTTTGGAAAAAGTATATGAGTATATATTTTCTTTGAAACCAAAATCTTTAGAAATACTGACTTTAGCTTCAAAGAAAAGTAATCATAAGAACTTTAAATATGAATATAGAACTTTATTTGAAGTTCCAAACATATATGTTTTAGGTTATGGATTTGAAATTGATGATCTTTATAGACAACTTCCAGAAATTTATACTTTAGAGGAAGAATAGGTTTTAAAATGAAAAAATCAAAAATTGATAATTTTAAAGTTAAAGATAAAAAACTTAATTATTTAAAATCAACAAATTCAATTGCTAAATATTTTAACTTTAGTAATTTAAATACAACATTTAAAAAAGAGATTATTGGTGGAATAAGTACATTCCTTTCAATGATGTACATTTTATCAGTAGAACCAGCAATATTAGGAAGTGCACCAAGTATTACTGGAAATGGGACAATGGATAGTAACGGCGTTTTCTTGGCAACAGCTCTAGTTGCAGCTATTGCAACTATTGTTATGGGTATGAGTGCAAACGTTCCTATTGCATTAGCACCAAGCATGGGATTAAATGCACTTTTTGCTTTTAATATAGCTAAAACAGGAAAAATAGGATATGAAGGTGCATTAGTTGCCGCTATGATTTCATCGATTATTTTTTGTATTATATCTATAACAAAATTAAGAGCATTAATGATCAATGCTCTACCGCATTCACTTCATTTAATTATTGGTGTATCAATTGGTTTCTTTATAGCTTATGTTGGTATATCAAACATAGGTTTTGTTTCAAAAACAGACTCAAATTTACCAATTGCAGATTTATCAAATTTTAAATTAAATTATCCTGGTATGATAATTGGTTCAATTGTTTTATTTGGTTCAATTATATTGTTTTATAAAAAATTCTTTGCGCCAGTTGCTATAATGATGGTTGGTGGATTCATTGTTGCATTAATTTTAGCAAATACAGTTGATAATGAAGCAATAAAACACTCACTAGGAAATGCTAAATGATCAGGAAGTGAATGAAACTTTGGGAACTTATTTAATGGATTTGCTTCAAACATTAAAAATTCATTAGCAGAAATAGGAAATTCTGAAATTTGAAATAAGCCAACTATGTATGTTTCAATTTTTGTTTTAGTTATTTTAAATTTCTTTGATGCAACAGGTACTTTGACATCAATCAACATTGAATTAAATAAAACACTTGGAGAAGAAAAACAAATACCTCAAAAAGCATTAATTATTGATGCAGGTGCAACAATTGTTGGATCAGCTTTAGGAGTTTCTCATATGGCTTGCTACAGTGAAAGTTGTGTTGGTATTTCACAAGGTGCAAGAACAGGATTTGCAAACATAATAACAGGTTTATTATTTTTACTAAGTATTCCGCTATTTCCACTTTTTAAAATGATGCCAAACTGTATTTCAGGAGCAGCGACAGCATTTATTGGAACAATAATGATTTCATCAATTACTGAAATAGAATGAAAAAAACCAGAAATTGGAGTATCAGCGTTCTTTAGTATTTTGTTTATGGTTATAACTTACAATATAGCAAATGGTATTGCCGTTGGAATAATAGCATATACAGTCACATCTATTGGAGTTGGAAAAACAAAAGAAGTAAAACCTGTAATTTGAGCGCTAGATGTGTTATTTATACTTTATTTTGTAGCAACAGCTTTTATACAATAAAAAAACAGCACAGCTGTTTTTTTATATTTAGTAAATATTTTTAGCAACAGGATAAATAGTATAACAAACAACAGGTATTGTTGCTAAATAAATGGCCCAATCAAAAACTGAATTGACACTGTTTACACTCATTGAAAATATTCAAACATTTTGATTTTTTTCAACAGCACCAGCAGAGTAAAATAAAACACCTGCAAATGTTTTTGATCAAAAACCTAAGAAAGCATAAATTGAAATAACAATAATTCAAATACCCATTCATTTAAATCAATCTTTTTTTTCTTCAAATCACAATTTATTTTTTTCTCTTTTAGACATTAATAGTTTTTTGTTTTTAGAAACTTTCTCTTTTTTGTTTCTAAAATTTCTTGGTAAAAATATACTACAAATCGCTACCAAAAGTAATGGTATTCAATAATCAAATACATATGCTAAAGGTATACCTGCATCTGCATTTGTTGGAAGAAAGAAACCAATGATCCCTCCAAGTATTGCAACAATTAATGTTCTTAGTCAGTCAGTATATGTTGCTAAAACAAATATAGGAATTAATTTTATGTTTAACGATAAATAAAACTGACTAAATGAATATGCTGTCATTAAATTCAAGATTAAGTATAAAGATAGCATTAATCCCATTACAACAATGTCTTTAGTATTAATCTTTTTAACTTTCAAATAAAAATATCTTTTCATGTAAAAGAACCTCCTACATAAAAAGACAGAAAAAATATTTTAGGACTTCCTACGCTAGTATTAACTAGATCAGGTTCTAAGAGTATTTCTCAAGCTTTCGCTACCTCTGCCTTCTTACACTTTAATAGTAGCATTTAAATATGAAAAAACCAATTTTATTTAACTTTCTTTTTGGTAAAATTATATTTAATTAGATTATAGAAAGAGGTATCATATATGCCTAAAAAATTTTATGTAACAACCCCAATATACTACCCAAGTGGTAACTTACATATTGGGCATGCTTATACAACAACTCTTGCAGATATTTTAAAAAGATATAAGGATATGCAAGGTTTTGAGACATTTTTCTTAACAGGAAGTGATGAACATGGTCAAAAAATAGAACAAAAAGCAAATGAAGCTGGACTTTCTCCAATGGAATATCTTGAAGAAAAAGTTGAAAGTTTTAAAACACTTTGAAAAGCCTTAAAAATAGATTACACAAAATTCATTAGAACAACAGATTCTTATCATGAAGAAACAGTTCAAAAAATTTTCACAATGTTATTAGAAAAAGGTTTCATTTATGAAGGAAATTATGAAGGACTTTACTGTGTAAGTTGTGAAGAGTTTTTAAACGCTGATCAAATTGATGAAAATAATATGTGCAAAATTTCTAATACAAAACTAGAATTAGTTAAAGAAGAAACTTATTTTTTAAAAACATCATTATTTCAAGATTTTATGGAAAATGAAGTTTTAGCTAATGAATTTTTAATTCCAGCATATAGAAGAAATGAAATGTTGAATTCATTTGTTAAACCAGAACTTAAAGACTTATCAGTAACTAGAACTTCATTCTCATGAGGAATCCCAATTAAGGAAAATCCAAAACATGTTGCTTATGTTTGACTAGATGCACTTACAAACTATATAACAGCGTTGGGATATTTACAAAATGATGACTCCAATTTTAAAAAATTTTGAGAAGATGAAAATACTGAAATTTTACAATTAGCAGGAAAAGAAATTATTCGCTTTCATTCAATTTATTGACCAATAATTTTGAAATCTTTAGATCTACGTCAACCAACACATTTGTTAGGACACGGATGAATTTTAAGCAAAGACACAAAAATGAGTAAATCATTGGGAAATGTTATTGACCCAATTGAAATGATAAATAACTATGGGGCTGATGCGCTAAGATTTTATATAGGTTATGAATTGCCCACAGAAAAAGACGGTAACTTTACAGATGAGTTGTTTATTGAGTCATTCAATGCACACTTAGCAAATAACATCGGTAACTTAATATCAAGAACTAACCAGATGATTACAAAATATTTTGATGGTTTTGTAGACACTACAGATGTTCAGTATGATAAAGAACTAACAGAAAAAGGCATTCAAACAGTTAGTCAATATATTAAAAACATGGATGAATATAAAATTAGTGATGCAATTAGAAATATTTTAGACTTAGGTAACGCATGTAATAAATATATTGAAGAGAAAACACCATGAAATTTAGCAAAAGAAGAAAACTTTTCAGAACTAAAAAATGTTATGGCAACATTACAACGTAATATAACAATCATGACTTATTTACTAAAACCAATTTTAGTTGAAAACTACGAAGATATGATTGAACAAATAGGATTAAAAGATTTTGAGTTATCATTTGAAAAAATAATTAATTGAAATGAAATAGTATTTAAAAAACTAGGAGATAAAAAAATAATTTTCAAAAGAGTGAATTAATGACTTTAAAAGTCATTTTTTTATTACTTAAATTAATTCAGCTATTCCCTTTATAGACAATGAGAGTATAATATTAATAGGAATATTTTTTATTTTTTTATGTTATTTTTGAAAAATTTTCCAAAATTGTAAAAATTTACAACACATATTGGATATTTATTCCAATTTTAAAAAACTAGTAAGAGGAGTTATAAATATGAAAGTTATTGTTTTAGGTACTAATCATGCAGGTACAACTGCTGTTAGAACATTAAAAAGACTTAACCCAGAAATCGAAGTTACTACGTATGATAGAAATGATGTTATTTCATTTTTAGGATGTGGAATTGCATTATGGGTTAAAGGTGAAGTTAAAGATCCTAATGGATTATTTTATGCAACACCAGAAATTTTAGAATCAGAAGGAATCAATGTAAAAATGAAACACGAATGAGTTTCAATTGATGCTGACAAAAAAACTGTTTTAATTAAAAATTTAGAAACAGGTGAAACATTTGAAGATAACTACGATAAAGTAATCGTAGCAACAGGTACATGACCTTTATTACCACCAATCCCAGGATTAGACTTAAAAGGTGTACAAATTTGTAAAAACTATGACCATGCTAAAAAAATACAACAAGCAAATTTAGATGATTCAATCAAAAAAGTTACTGTTGTAGGAGCTGGATATATTGGAGTTGAATTAGTTGATGCATTTGTAGCACATGGTAAAGAAGTTACATTAGTAGATTTTGCTGACAGAATTATGCCAGTTTACTATGATGCTGAATTTACAAAACATGTTGAAGACAGAATGGAAAAAGCAGGAGTTAAATTAGCTTTAGGACAAGGTGTTAAAGAATTCAAAGGTGTTGATGGAAAAGTTACTCATGTTGTAACTGACAAAGAAGAAATCGCAACTGATTATGTAATATTCTCAGTTGGAGTAGTTGCTCAAACTAAACAATTAGAAGGTGTTGTTGATTTAAATGACAGAAAAGCAATTTTAACAAATGAATACTGTCAATCATCAAACCCAGATATTTATGCAATTGGTGACTGTTCAACAGTTTTCAATAAAGCATTAAACATGGAAATGCCAATTCAATTAGCAACAACTGCAGTTAGAACTGGTATTCTTGCAGCAGCAAATATTGTTAATGGAAATAAATTAGCATCACCAGGTTTCACAGGAGCAAATGGTATTGAAGTATTTGGATTCAAAATGGCTTCAGCTGGTGTAAGTGAAACAAGTGCTAAAAAAATGGGATTAGATTATGAAGCAATTTTATTATCTGATTCAGATCGTCCAGAATTTATGTCAACTTATAAAGAAGCTTGAATTAAATTAGTATGAGACAAAAAAACAAGAAAAATTATTGGAGCTCAAGTAGCTAGTGAAAACAACCATACAGAAATTATGTACATGCTTTCATTAGGAATTCAAAAAGAATTAACTATTGATGAATTACCATTAGTTGATATTTTCTTCTTACCTCACTTCAATAAACCTTACAACTTTGTTACATTAGCAGGTTTAGAAGTTTTAGGATTAAACTACTTTAAAAAATAAAATGATTAATCTATTTATTTCAAAATCAAATGATCCAGCTTATAACTTAGCTGTTGAAGAGTATTTAACTTACCAATATTCAACTAATGACCCTATTTTGTATATATGACAAAATAGCAATACAATTGTTGTTGGTAGAAATCAAAATACTTATGCTGAAATTAACATTGCTGAAGCAATGAAAGATGAAGTAAAAATTATAAGAAGAAATACAGGTGGAGGAACAGTTTTCCATGACATGGGAAATGTTTGTTATTCACTTATTGTCAATAATGACAAAAACTCTCAATCTAACTTTGAAATTGCATTACAACCAATCATTCAATATTTGAGAAGTGAAGGTTTAAATGCTAATTTCTCAGGAAGAAATGACATTGAAATTGATGGATATAAAATTTCAGGAAATGCACAATTAAAAAATATGACTAAAATTCTTCAACACGGAACATTATTGTTTGATGTTGAATTACCAAGAATTTTAAAATATTTAAATGTAGATCCAGAAAAAATTAAACATCAAAAAGTTAAATCAAAACCAGCTAGAGTTGCTAATATAAAAGCGATTATGGGTGAAAAAAATAAAGAAATTGAATTAAACGATTTTATAGAAAATGTAATTAATAGCTACACTAAAAATGAAGAAGTTAAATGAATAGAATTTACTGAATCAGAAAAAGAAAGCATTAATGAATTGTTCAATGACAAATATTGTTCAAGAGAATGAACATTTGCTAAAAATGAAGATTTTGAAATTTCAAATAAAAAGTATCTAGAAACAAAAGGATTAATTGAAATAAAAACAAATGTTGATAAAGGTAAAATTACTAACATTAAAATTTATGGTGATTTTCTTGGTTATACAGGTACAGAAGCACTAGAATTTGCACTAATAAAAACTGATTATGATTATCATGCAGTAAAAAATATTTTAGATAAGTTTTCATTAAAAGAAATTTTTGGTGATAACTTTGAAGCTGAAGATATTTTAAATTTATTATTCAATTAAGAAAGGAAAAATATATGAAATATATCGGAAAATTTGATCCGCAAAAAGATGAAGTTGTTCGCGTAATGGATAAAGATGGTAAAATCATCAATCCTAAATTAGCACCATCTATTTCAGATGAAGAATTAATTAAAGCGTATTCAATTATGAATCTTTCAAGAAGACAAGATGACTACCAAAATAAAATGCAAAGACAAGGAAGATTATTATCTTTCTTAAGTTCAACAGGACAAGAAGCTTGTGAGGTTGCATATACAATGGTAATAGATCCAAAAAATGATTTTTTTGTTTCAGGATATAGAAACAATGCAGCATGATTAACAATGGGTCAAACTGTTAGAAACATAATGTTATACTGAGCAGGAAATGAAGCTGGAGCAAAAGCACCAGAAGGTGTTAATTCATTACCACCAAACATTATCATTGGTTCACAATACTCTCAAGCAACAGGTATTGCTTTTGCAGAAAAATACCAAGGTAAAAAAGGTGTTGCAGTTACTACAACTGGAGACGGTGGAATGAGTGAAGGAGAAACTTATGAAGCTATGAACTTTGCTAAGCTACATGAATTACCAGTTGTGTTCGTTTGTGAAAACAATAAGTGAGCTATTTCAACCCCAACTGTTGAACAAACAAAATCATTAAATATTGCAGTTAAAGCAATTGCAACAGGAATGCCATCAATTAAAGTTGATGGAAATGACTTTTTAGCAAGTTATGCAGTTGCAAAAGAAGCTGTTGAATTTGCAAGAAGCGGAAATGGTCCAGTATTAATTGAATTTGATACATATAGACTTGGAGCCCACTCTTCATCAGATGCACCAGATGTATATCGTCCAAAAGGTGAATTTGAAGATAGAGTTCCTTATGAACCATTAATAAGATTAAAAGCTTATATGATAGCAAAAGGAATTTGAAGTGAAGAAAAACAAACAGCTTTAAATGAAGAACAAGACAAACATATTGCAGCTGAATTTGCTTGAGTAGAACAAAATAAAAACTACCCAATCGAAGATATTTTCAACTACCAATATGCAGAATTAACAGAAGATTTAAAAGATCAATTAGCAGAAGCAAAAGAATTCTTTGCTAAATATCCAGAAACTAAAGACGGAGGACACCACTAATGGCAGTTATTAATAATATTAAAGCAGTTACTGAAGCACTTGATGTTGCAATGGACCGTGATAAAAACGTTATTGTTTTTGGTGAAGACGTTGGTTTAGAAGGTGGAGTTTTCAGAGCTACTCAAGGACTACAACAAAAATATGGAATTGAAAGAAGTTTTAATGCTCCAATTTCAGAAGCAATGTTTGCAGGTGTTGGATTAGGAATGGCAATGAATGGTATGAAACCTGTTGTTGAATTACAATTCCAAGGATTAGGATTACCAGCATTACAAAACGTTATTGCTAATATTTCACGTATGAGAAATAGAAGTCGTGGTAAATGAACAGCACCTATGGTTATTAGAATGCCAATGGGTGGAGGTATTAGAGCCTTAGAGCACCACTCAGAAGCTTTAGAAGCTATCTTTGCTCATATTCCAGGTATTAAAACAGTTATGCCTTCAACACCATATGACACAAAGGGTTTATTACTAGCAGCAATTGAATCACCAGATCCAGTTATTGTTTTAGAACCAACTAAGTTATACCGTGCATTTAAACAAGAAGTACCAGATGGATACTATACAGTTCCAATTGGTGAAGGTTATAAAATTCAAGAAGGAAATGATTTAACAATCGTTACTTATGGAGCACAAACAGTTGACTGTATGAAAGCTGTTGAAATGATTAAATCAACTCACCCAACAGCCTCAATTGAATTAATTGACTTACGTTCAATTCAACCATGAGATAAAAAAATGGTTATTGAATCAGTTAAAAAAACAGGAAGATTATTAGTTGTTAGTGAAGCAGTTAGATCATTTGGTGTACCTGCAGAAATTATTGCAACAGTTAATGAAAATTGTTTTGACTCATTAAAAGCACCTTTAGCAAGATGTACTGGATATGATGTTGTTATTCCTTATGACAGAGGGGAAGGATTCCACCAAGTGAACCCACAGAAAGTTGTAGAAGCAATTAAAAAAGTGCTTGACTACAAATTTTAGTAGAGAGGAATTAGAATAATATGTTTAAAGTAAAATTTGCTGATATTGGAGAAGGGCTTACTGAAGGAAAAGTAGCAGAAGTTCTTGTTAAAATGGGGCAAGAAATAAAAGAAGGAGATGCTTTATTTTTTGTTGAAACAGATAAAGTTAACTCTGAAATTCCAGCACCTGTTGGTGGAAAGATTGCAAACATTTTAATTTCTGAAGGACAAGAAATTAAAGTTGGTGATGTAGTTATTGAAATTGATGATGGATCTGGAGCAGCTGAAGCAACACCTGTTGCTGAAGTTAAAACAAAAAATGAACCAATTGAAGAAAATGCTTCAGTTGTTGGTTCAACACCAGTTTCAAATGATGTTATTGCTTCAAGAGCAACAACAAATACTACTGCAGAAGTTTCAAATAGTGGAGTTAAAGCAACACCATTAGCAAGAAAAATTGCAGCTGATAAAAAAATTGATTTATCAACAATTAAAGGAACAGGTCCACATGGAAGAATTTTAGTTTCAGACTTAGATTCAGCACCAGTTGCTGCTTCAAATGCAAGTACTGCTTCTAAAACAGCTATGAAATCTGTTGAAATTGATGCACCATTATCATGAGATTCAATTCCAATGAACGGAATAAGAAAAGCTACTGTTAAGGCAATGGTTAAATCTCATTCAGAAAATGCAGCATTTACAGGAATGAAAAATATTAATATTACTCCAACATATGAAATGCGCGCAATGTTAAAAGATGGATGTGAATCAAAAGGAATTAAATTGACTTATTTAGCATTCATTGTTAAAGCCGCTGCTAAAGTATTAGAGGAAATGCCAAATATTAATGTTCGTATAGATGCAGAAAATAATGCAATCTTACAAGTACACAATATCAATATAGGTATTGCAGTTGATACTGAAAAAGGATTAATGGTTCCTGTTATTAAAGGAGCTAACCACTTATCAGTATTTGAAATTGCTAACAAAATTGGTGAATTAGCTAAAAAAGCTAGAGACGGTAAATTAGCTATGACTGAAATGAAAGATGCAACTTTTACAGTTTCAAACTTTGGGTCAGTTGGTTTAGATTACGCAACACCAATTATTAATTCACCTGAATCAGCTATTTTAGGAGTAGGTACAATGACAAAAACACCTATCTTTGTAAAAGATGAAATTAAAGCAGGTTGAATCATGCCATTCTCAATGACATGTGATCATAGAATTATTGACGGTGGAGATGCCGGAAGATTCTTAATGAAAATAGAAAATTATTTAAGTAATCCAGCATTACTATTAATGTAAAAGAGGAGAAGCAAGATGTTTAAAGTAAAATTTGCTGATATTGGAGAAGGACTTACTGAAGGAAAAGTAGCAGAAGTTCTTGTTAAATTAGGGCAAGAAATAAAAGAAGGAGATGCTTTATTTTTTGTTGAAACAGATAAAGTTAACTCTGAAATTCCAGCACCTGTTGGTGGAAAGATTGCAAACATTTTAATTTCTGAAGGACAAGAAATTAAAGTTGGTGATGTAGTTATTGAAATTGATGATGGAAGTGCTACAACTGAAGCAGCGCCTGTTGCTGAAGAAGAAAACGCAAGTGTTGTAGGCTCAACACCTGTATCTAATGATTTAATTCCAAGCAGAGGACCAGCACCAACTCAATCAGTTGCTGCGCAAGCTGCACCTGCACCAGTTGCAACTAAACATACAGACATTGAAGAAAGCTTTGATGTTATTGTTGTTGGAGCTGGTATTGGTGGTTATGTTTCAGCTATTAAAACAGCTCAATTAGGGTTAAAAACTTTAATTATTGAAAAACAATACTATGGTGGTGTTTGTTTAAATGTTGGGTGTATACCAACAAAATCATTACTAAGAACAGCTAAAGTTTTTGAAGATATCGTTCATAAAGCAGCAAACTTAGGAATTGATATGAAAACAAAAGATACTCCAAGCATTAACTGAGATAAAGCACTTGAACGTAAAGATGGTGTTGTTAACAAATTAACTGGTGGAGTTAAAGTATTACTAACTAAAAATGGTGTAAAACAAATTATTGGTGAAGCATCAGCATTAGATAAAAATACAATTTCTGTAAATGGTAAAAAATATCACTGTGATAATCTAATTATTGCTAGTGGATCAGTTCCAAACGAATTACCATTACCAGGATTTGCAGAAGGAAGAGACAGCGGTTTCTTAATTGATTCAACAAAAATTCTTTCATTACCAAAAATACCAAAAACATTAACTGTTATTGGTGGAGGGGTTATTGGAATTGAATTTGGTTGTTTATTCGCAGCTTTAGGAACAAAAGTTACAGTTATTGAAGGAGCACCAAAAATTCTTCCAATGTTAGATCAAGATGTTACAGCATTAATGACAAAAACATTAAAAGAAAAATACAAAATTGAAATCTTTACTAATGCAAAAGTTAAAGAAGTTAAAGGTAAGTCAGTTGTATTTGAAATTGATGGTAAAGAACAAACTGTTAAATCAGATTACTGTTTAGAATCAATTGGAAGAAAAACAGTTACTAAAGGATTTGATGGAATTGGTCTTGAATTATCAGAACGTAAATCAATTATTGCAAATGATTATGGTGAAACAAACTTGGATGGTGTTTATGCAATTGGTGATGTGACAAGTAAAATCATGTTAGCACACGTTGCTTCACATGCAGGTATTGTTACAGCAAATAGAATTGCATTAAAAGCAAATAAACCAGGTGCTGAAGATATTAAAATGGATTATTCAAAAATTCCAAGTTGTATTTATTCACACCCAGAAATTGCAATGATTGGAAAAACAGAACAACAATTAAAAGCAGAAGGTGTTGAATACAAAACTTTCAAATTCCCATTTGCTGCAATTGGTAAAGCATTAGCTGATGATGATACAACAGGATTTGTAAAAATTATTTGTGAACCAAAATATAAAACTTTATTAGGTGCACATATTATTGGAAATAGAGCAACAGACATGATCTCAGAATTCACAACATTAATTGAATGTGAAGGAACTATTACAGAATTAGCAAGAGCGATCCATCCTCACCCAACAATGAGTGAAGCAATTGGTGAAGCAGCTGAAGCATTAGAATCAGGAAAATCATTAAACCTTTAATATGTATTCAGTAGAACAAATAAAAAAAATTCTAGTAAATTCAGATCATAAAAAAACTATTGTATTACCTGAAGGTGAAGAACCTAAAATTCAAGAAGTAGCTAATACACTTGTTAAAGAAAATATTTCAAAAGTTATTATGCTTTTTCAAAAAACTGAATCAATTCCAACAACTTTAGATTCAAAAATTGAAGTTATTGCAATTGATGAATTGGATAAAGAACCTTTAATCCAAAAATTTATGGATTTAAGAAAAGACAAAACTAATTTTGAACAAGCCACAAAATTAATGGGGCAAGCAAACTATATTGGTGCAATGTTAGTTAAAATGGAAAAAGCTGATTGTATGCTATGTGGTATTACATATACAACAGCTGATACTATTAGGCCAGCATTGCAAATCATAAAAACTTCACCAAATGTTGCTTTAGCAGCTAGTGTGTTTATTATGAACAAAGGTGAAGAAAATTACTTCTTTACAGATTGTGCATTAAATTTAAAACCCACAAGTCAACAATTGGCTGACATATCAAAAATGACAGCAAAATTTGCTCAATCATTTGATGTTAAAAATCCTGAAGTTGCTTTATTAAGTTACTCAACAGCAGGATCAGGGGCTGGTGAAGACGTAGTTCGTGTTAAAGAAGCTGTTGAATTATTAGACTCTCAAACAGTTGATTTTAATTATGCTGGAGAAATTCAGTTTGATGCGGCTTGAGATAAAGAAATAAGAGATAAAAAATTTAAAGATTGTAAATTAACTAAACAAACACCTGACGTGTTTGTGTTCCCTGACATTAACGCAGGAAATATAGGTTACAAAATTGCTCAAAGAATGGGTGGCTACGAAGCTATCGGTCCATTCATCCTTGGATTCAATAAGCCAGTTAATGATTTAAGTCGTGGAGCTACATTAACAGATATTATGAATACAGCTATTATTACAATTTATCAAGCATTGGAGGCGTAATTATGATTTTAGTAGTTAATGCAGGAAGCAGTTCAATTAAATTTAGATTATTTAATGATTTAGATAAAAACAATCCAATTGATATTCTTGATGGTTTAGCAGAAAGAATAACTGTTGATGGTGCAGTTTCATTTAAATATGAAGGCAAAAAATATGAATATAATGTTGAATTACCAAATCATGAAGTAGCAATTAAGTTTATTTTAGATAAATTAATTGAATTAAATATTATCAGCAATGTAGATGATATAAATGCTGTAGGTTTTAGAGTTGTTCATGGTGGAACAATAAGTAAATCTTCAATTATAGATCAAAAAGTTTTTGACACAATTAAAGATGCAGTTAAATTAGCACCATTGCATAATCCAGGGGCTATAACAGCCATTGAGGCCATTGAAAAAGTTATGCCTAAGGCTAAATTGGTTGCATGTTTTGATACAGCATATCATCAAACTTTAGCTGAAGAACAATATCTATATGCTGTTCCATATTCTTGATATAAAGAACATGGTGTAAGAAAATATGGTTTTCATGGAATTAGTTATCAATACATTGCAGAAAAAATGTCAGAAGTTTTAAACAAACCTAAAGATAAACTTAACCTTATCGTTTGCCATTTGGGAAACGGTGCAAGTATAACATGTATTAAAAACGGTAAATCATTTGATACAACAATGGGATTAACTCCTCTCGCTGGTGTAATGATGGGTACAAGAAGTGGTGATATTGATCCATCAATTATTGAATACATGTGTAAAGAATTAAAAACAGACGTTTCAAAAATAACAAATATATTAAATAAAGAATCAGGTCTATTAGGTTTAAGTGGTAAATCAAGCGATATGCGTGATGTAACTGGTGGATATTTTAAAGGTGATGAAGATTACAAACGAGCACTTAATAAATATACTCAAGTTGCAGCTGATTACATTATCAGATTTGCTAACTTATTAGGGCGCGACATTGATGGAATTGTATTTACAGCCGGTGTTGGTGAAAATTCAATCCACACAAGACAATTTATCTTAGAAAAATTGCCTTTATTAGATATTAAAATTGATACTGCAAAAAATGATGAAAGCTATGGAGATTATAAATACATCTCATCAGCTGATTCAAAAATTAAAGTATTAGCAGTTAGAACTAATGAAGAGTTAATGATTTGTAAAGACACAATTAACTTAACTAAATAAGATAAAAAAATAGCCTAAAGGTTATTTTTTTATCTTTTAAATTATAATTATTAATAATGAAGAGGTAAATAATGAAAAAAGTATTATTTATAGGTTTAGGACATATGGGCTCAGCACTTGTCAAAGGAATATTAAAAAACCCTAATAATGGAATAGAAGTTTTTGGTTATGACGTTATAAAAGAAGTTCAAGAAAAAGCCTTAAAAAATATTAAGGGCTTAAACTTTTTGAATGATATTAGTGATATTGAAACTAAAGACATTGACTTTATTGTAATCGGGACTAGACCAATTGATGTAGAGCCACTATGTAAAAAAATTGATGAATTGAATATTAATGGTAAAACAATAATTTGTATGGCAAATGCAGTAACAATTGATACAGTTCAAAATTGCTTTAAGCAAAATGAAAATGTATCAGTTATTAGAATGATGCCAAATATGAATGCATGTATACAAAAATCAGTAACAGCTTTAGCTACAAAAAATGCGTCCGATGAAAAAATGAATTTTGTTAGAAAAATGTTTGAACTTTGTGGAATTGTTGAAAACGTTAGTGAAGACAAATTTGGAACATTAACAGCTATTTCAGGTTGCTCACCATCTTATATAATTTCTTTTTATAAAGCAATGACTGATTATGCAATTGCTAATGGTTTTGAAAAAGAACAAGCATTTAGAATAATTGAAGAAGCTATAATTGGTAGTGTAATCAATGCTTCAAAATCCGAAGTAACATTAAGAACTATGGTAGATCAGATTTGTGTACCAAACGGTTCAACAATTGAGGGACAAAAAGTTCTAGATAATAAAGGTTTTGAAAATATAATTAAAGAAGCATTAACAGAAGCATGTAAAAAAGCTGTTTCCTAAAATATTTCAGTCTATTTTAAAATACTTTTTTATTACTTATAAATTTTTAATTTTTTTAGCAGGTACACCTGCATATATTGAATTTTCTTCTGCATTCTTTGTCAAAATTGCTCCAGCTGCAATAATAGTATTTTCACCAATTGTAACTCCTGGAAGAATTGTAACTCCAGAACCAATCCAAGCATTTTTTCCAATAACAACTCTTTGTGGATAAATAATATGTCTTTCATTAGGCTTGATACCGTGGTTTAACGTTGCAATATTTACATTCATTCCGATTAAAGCTCCATCATGAATTTCAATGCCCCCTCGATCTTGAAAGTTACAATTTTTATTAATAAAAACATTCTTCCCGATTTGAATATTTTTTCCATAATCTGTATAAAAGGGTAGAAAACATCTAAAGCTTTCATCAAGTTTTTGATCAGTTAAGATTTCAAATTGTTTTAAAATCTTTGCTTTATCAGAAAGTTGATTTAATTTAACTAACTGTGATTGTGATTCTATGGCCATTTCATCCATTCATCTCGCTATCTCTGGTTTTTTCATATTAATTGGCTCATTATTGGTTCTTGTAAAATTTATATATTCTTTTCTATTCATTAATTCTTTGCACCTCTATATATAAAAATTAAAGCACAAAATATTCTAAAAAGATAAAAATCTACTTTCTATTAAGAAAAGTAGATTTTTATCTTTGACTTAGCAATTTGTTTATAATAATTTGTAATTTATTTTTTGTTTTTAAAATTTAAAACTCTTTAGCTGCCTCAATTAATTTCGGAATAATTAACGAAACAATTTCTTTTGGAGATTGTGTACTTAATGGTTCAACTTTAACTCCTGCCAATAAAATTGGTTCAGCAACTGTTGCACCCATAAATTCTCACGTACCTTTTAAGTAAGCAACATGATCGCCTCATGGGTATCAGCCTTTTGGTGCACCTTGAGTCGCAAGAATTTGAACTTTTAATTTATCTAACAAACCAATGCTTGCACCTTTTGTTGCATACTTATAAGAAAAAGTTTGGTTTGCTAAAGCGATATGATCAATGTAGTTTTTTAACATTCCAGAAACATGGAAATTATACATTGGTGCGATAACTAATAATTTATCAACTTCTTTTAATTGGTTGATGTATTTCATTCCTTCTTCTTCATTTCAATATGATGAAAATGTTTCGGTTGTTAAAACGTTTGTTCCAACAATAGATTTATTTAAATCTAATTCAATAATTTCATCGCTTGGATTATTTTTTTTATATTCTTCTAAAAATATTTTTGCCATTTCATGTGAATTTGATTTTTCACTTGGGATAACAGAACCGTTTATAACTAATAATTTGCTCATAAAAATATTCTCCTTTTTTATTATTTTAATTATATCACTAAAAGTTTATAATCAATATTATGAAAACTACTGAGAGGGAAATAAGAATGTTAAAAGATAATAAAATTTTTGATGCTCATATTCATTTTAATGATGATTATAAATATAACGATGAAATGATACATCCAATGATAAAAGAAGCAATAGAAAATGAAGTTGAAGGATTCTTATGTGCGAGTTTTGATATTAAATCAAGTTTAAAAGCAATTGAACTTTCAAAGAAATATGAAGGTATTGTTTTTGCTGGAATTGCAATACATCCAAATGATGTATCAAAGACAGATTTATTAGTTTTAGAAACATTAGATGAACTTGCTAAAAATAAAGAAGTTATCGCAATAGGGGAAACTGGGCTTGATTATTTTTACACTAAAGAAGATGCAGAGCTTCAAAAACTATTTTTTAAAAAGCATATAGAAATAGCTAAAAAACATAATAAGGTTTTACAAATTCATATAAGAGATCATGTCAATGTTTTTGAAGCTTATGATGATGTAATTGAAATCTTAAAAGTTTCAAATTTACAAAAAGTTGTAATTCATTGTTTTTCAGCAAATGCTGAATATGCTCAAAAATTCTTAGATCTAGGTTGTTATATTAATATTGGTGGCGCTGTAACATTTAAAAACGCCAAAGCACTTCAAGAAGCTGTCTTAAATATTCCTTTAGAAAAAATGTTGATTGAAACAGATGCTCCATACTTAACACCACATCCTCATAGGGGGCAACTAAATGAGGCTAAATTTATTAATCTAACGGTTGATAAAATTGCAGAATTAAAAAATACGAAAAGAGAAGAAGTTATTAAAATTACAACTCGTAATGCTAAACTAATTTTTAATATTTAAAAAAGTTTTATAATTAAAGAGTAAGAGAAAAAAGAGGATTACATAATGGCAGGAGTATACGATACACATTGTCACTTAAATGACAATATTTATATTGAAAATGAAATTACAAGTAGCGAAATGGCATCAGAGGCCAAGAAAAGTGGTGTAGACATCATTAACAATGTTGGATATGACATTAAATCATCAAAAGTAGCATTAGTACAAGCACAAAAAAATAAACATGTTTGAGCTTTAGTTGGAATACACCCAACTCACGCACAATTCTTTACTGACGAAGCTTATAATACTTTAGAAGTATTAGCAAATGCTGATAAAGTTGTTGGAATTGGGGAAACAGGTTTAGATTACTCAAGGGGTAATGAATACAAAAATCAACAAATTGCAGGTTTTACTAAACAAGTAAAATTAGCTAAAAAAATGGATTTACCATTAATGCTTCACGTAAAAGATACAGAAGGCTCAATTGATGCTTATAATGACGTTTTAGCGATATTAAAAAAAGAAAAATACTTCAAAGCAGTTTTACATGCTTTCAACCAAAGCATTGAAGTTGCTCAAATGTTTATTGAAAAAGGTGTTTTAATTTCAATCAATGGTCAAGTAACTAGAGATAAAAATCTTAAAAAAGTTGTTATAGATTTACCAATGAATAGCATTGTTGTTGAATCTGATGCGCCTTATGATACACCAAAACCATACAATAAAAAGACTAATGCGCCAAAATATTTACCATTAGTTGTTGAAGCAATTGCAAATATTAAAAAAATGAACAGATCTGATGTAGCAGAAATTACAAGGGATAATGCACTTAGATTGTTCTTCCCAAAAAGATAAAAAAACTTAGCAAAAGCTAAGTTTTTTATTAGTCACATGAACATTCGCTCATTGTGCAATTACAATCTTTGCATGTGCAACCATCTTTTGTACAATCCGCACAATTGCAAGTTTTACAAGTACATTTATTATCTGACATATAAACCTCCAAGGAAATATTCCTTAATTTAATAATAACACCAAACTCAAAATATGTATATAAAATATGTATATATAAGTTTTTAGGGTATAATAAATTTAAGAGGTAAACATGAAAAATAAGGAATTTGAAATAGTAAATAAATTTGGTGGCAAACCAGTCAATATTTATTTGAATGATGAAACATTAATACTAGAAGAATTATTTGAAAAAAAATATAATCAAAAACCAAATAGATCAAAAATTTATAAGGAATATTTAAAAAAACAGTTAGATGAAGAATTAATAAAGAAAGTAAAAGAATTTGATAAAAGTACGTGTGATTGCTGCAAAAGAGACTATTCCTTTACTAAGAAACAAATGTATTTGTGTAATGAAAAATTAAACAAAGAAACATGTATTGTTTGTCATGACTGCATAACAAAAGAATAGAAGATTTTTTTCACTTCTATTTTTTATAGTTTTCATTTCCTCATTCTGTCATTTGATCTAAAATGGGTTTTAAACTCTGACCTAAAGAAGTTAGTGAATATTCAACCTTAGGAGGAACAACAGGATAAACTTTTCTATGAATAAGGTTGTTTTCTTCTAAAAATCTTAAATTTGTTGTTAATACTTTTTGACTTATTCCGCTTATCTTTTTTTCCAGTTCATTAAATCTTCGTGTACCAAATGAAAGCTCTCTTATTATTAAGATTACTCATTTTGATTTAATAAAATTTAACGTATATTCTAGTGGGCAAAATTGTTCCATAATTCCTAACTTTCTTTTTGGTAAGTATATAACATTTTTGTATGTACTTACATTTATATGTGCTTTATATTATTATATACATGTATACATAAAATACAAAATAGAAGGTAACAAAATGAAAAAAATATTAGTAATTAACGCTAGTGTTTCTCAATTAAATAATTCTGATTCATTAGCAATGTCAAACATGTTTATAGAAGAATACAAAAAAATAAATCCAAGTGATGAAATCATTAGATTAGATTTAAACGAAACTCGGATGTCACAAAAAACATTAACAAGAAATAATATATCTGAATACTTTAATCAGGAAGATTCATTTAATTTCATAGAGCAACTAAAATCAATTGACAAGATTGTTTTGAACTTTTCAATGGTTAACTGAGGAATTCCAGCAATATTAAAAAATTATATTGATCACATCACAATTGCAAACTTAACATTCACTTATAAAGGTTCAACTGATGGTAATGCTATTGGATTACTTTCAAATATTGAAAACATTCAAATATTGGCAACAAAAGGTGGAACTGGAACTCCAAATTCAGCATTCACAGAACATGTGAAAAATATTTGAGAATTTTTAGGAGCTAAAGTTCAAAATCCAATCATTATAAATGACATGATGGATATTCCACCTTACGCAGAGCAAACACCTATTGCTAACTTAGAAAAAGTTAAAAATGATATATTAAAAGCTGCAAAAAAATTCTAATTGAATACGAAAAATGGAACAAGCAAAGCATGTTCCATTTTTTTATCCTAAAATATCTTCGAAGTCTAAAACTTTATCAGCTCATTGAGTTTCAAAGTTGATATCGTGAGTTGTAATTAAAACTGTACCTTCAAATGCCTTAATTGCATCTAATAAAGATTCTTTTGCAAGGACATCAATGTGGTTAGTTGGTTCATCAAGAATAAGTAAACTACTTGGTTCTAAACTAAGAGCAGCTAGTCTAACTTTGGTTTGTTCTCCCCCAGAAAGTTCTTTCATTTTGTTCATCATTAGTTCACTTTTTATTCCGAACATACCGATTTTTGCTCTAACCTCACCAGGCGTCATTTGAGGATATCTTGTTAGTAAATAACTAACAGGTGTTTCATGATCTTCAAAGTCATCAATTTGGTGGAAGAAGTTTGTGAAAACACCTTGTCCAATCTCAACAGATCCGTTAATTTTTTCAATTTCACCAGCAATTGTTTTAAGGAAAGTTGTTTTACCAATACCGTTATAACCTTTAACAATACATTTTTCACCTTCTCTTAATTCAAAAGTTAATGGTTTTGTTAAAGCAAAATCATACCCAATTTCTAATTTTTCAGCTTTGACAATAACAGTAGAACTAGGTCTTCTATATTTGAAATGCATATTTGGTTTAGCAGTTACTTTTCTAGCGTCCATTACATCAATTTTTTCTAATTGCTTTTGTCTTGATTGTGCACTACGAGCAGTTGAAGCTCTAGCACCATTTTTAGCTATGTATTCTTTAAGTTTTGATATTTGACCTTGTTGAGCTTCACGAGCTCTATCATATTGCTCAGCACGTAATGCTGATAGCTCAACATATTTATCATAGTTTCCAACGTATCTAACAATTTCTAAATTTTCAATTGCGTAAATGACATTTACAATTCTATTTATAAAATCTCTATCATGAGAAACAACTAAAAAAGCATTTTCATAATTTTGTAAGAATGTAACTAATCATTCAACTTGTTCAACGTCTAAGAAGTTTGTAGGCTCATCAAGTAAAATAAAGTCGTCATTTTTTAATAATAATTTAGCAAGTAAAATTTTTCCTCTTTGTCCACCTGAAAGTGAACCTAATGGTCTTTTAACATTATCTGGTTCAATACCTAAACCAGCAACTAAATTTCCAATTTGTTTATCAATACTATCAAAGCCTTTAATATTTAATTCATCTTGTAATGCTAATGCTTTAACAAGTTCTTCCTCTTTATATTCAATAGCCATATCTTCATAAATTTTATTGATTTGTGCTTCCATATCAAAAAGATATTTAAATGCATCTTTTAAATACTCTTCACCAGTAATATTCATATCAACTTCCTGGTGTTGATCAAGATACCCAATTTTAGCTTTTGGATGTCATTCAACATTTCCATGATCTGGAACTATTTTTTGAGCAATAATATTTAATAAGGTTGTTTTACCAGCTCCATTTGGCCCTAAAAGAGCAACGTGTTCACCCTTGTTGATTCGCATGTGTGATTCCTCATATAATTTTTTACCACCATTTTGGTGTGATATATTTTCTAATAATATTAAACTCATTATTTTCACCCTATCTATCTAAAAACTAATAATAATTGTATCAAATAATTAAAAATAAAAAAGGCACACGCCTTTTAGAAAGTCAATATACTATTTTATTTATGTCTATCTGCAATCTTATCAATAATTTTACCATTAACAACAAAGCATAGCAGACACATTGCAATTGAAAATGAAGTATCTGAAATCCAATGAGTTCTTGAAACTATTTGTGTATATTGCATCATATTTATATGAATGAATCATACTGCTAATGTGCTCCACATTATTCAGTTTATTTTTCTGCCCTTTTTCTCGTTGAAAAAGAAATATCCGGCATACAACATTGTAAAACAAGAAATCATATGACCAGATGGAAAGTCTTGATTTCATCATCCTGCAGTACCACTACCTCTTGGAATAAATAAATCCCCAATGTTTCCAAAAAAATCATTTATTTGTCATCAATTTAAATATTCTACTCCAGAAACTACACCTGTTTTTGGATCATAAAGTCCTCAAGATTTAATTGTGTATCCATAACTTGTTCAATATTCAGCTCATTCGGGTTTCATGGCATTTGAATTAAATATATTTTCAAAATCAACGCTATAAAAATAAGGTCTACCAAAAATAATTTTCATTGAATAAACAATTAAACTTGTAACGGCAAATGCAACAAAAGCTTTTACAGCGTCTCTCTTGTATCCAGACTCAATCAAATCTTTACGATTTGAAAATTTAAATCTTAAATATCAGAATGCAAAACCAAAACAAGTTGTCTCTATTAAAAATAAAACAATTAAGATTTTTTGTCTGATACTGTATGATTCTAAAAATCATCCACTGATCCCAACACCAAATCCATCATCAATTTTTGTTGTATTTACTATTTGACTTATGTTGAATGTAAATCAAAATATTGCTCAGCTAATATAATAAACAAATAATATTCCAGTTCATAATTTGTTTCTTTTTTCTATTCTCATTATTTCAACTCAAACAGCTACAATAATAAAAACAAATAAATATGATTGTGTCATACCGGCCTCTTCATATATTCAAACAATAATTTTAAAACTAAAATTATCCATTCCTTTTGCAAATCAAGTATTTATTTCCATATCATAAATGCTAGACATAATAAATGAAGCTATTGTAAACAACATAAAAGCACTAAATAATATTTTTAAAATTAAATAATTTTTATCTTCATTTTTTCTTATAAACATTTTCATCACCAAAAATAATTTTACATAAAAAAAAGAAAGTTACTTACTTTATGTAACTTTTCTTTTAAGGCGTCTTTCTCTTGATTCATTAGCCGTTCTTTCAACATCAGCAACGTAAGCTCACATTTTATGTTTTTTCAAAAATTTAATTAAGCCATATCAATCCACTCTTATAGGTTTTAAATTAATTCTACCAATAGGTAAGCGGTCCTGAATTGTTGTTATTTTTTTGTTTGTTAAAATTAAATCTTTGCTTTCAATTATTCTTTTAGCAACGTTTTTATTAATATTTTCAATATTTTCGATGATTTCTTCTACATTTTTATATTTTTTAAGTAATTCAATTGCTTGAGCATAGTGTAAGTATCTAACACCCTTAATGTTGTCACTCGGATCACCCATTAATGCTTTTATATCTGCTACTTGATTTGGATAGCACCCAAATTTTTCAAATACTTTTTCAGAGTCAACAATAATATGTTCATCATCTTTACTACTATTGGTAATAACTTTTGTATTCTCACCAATAAGTTGAAAGATATCTTTATCATTTGATAATATGTGAACATTATAATCAAGCTTTGTAGCTATTCTATTAATTGTTCCAATTATGTCATCAGCTTCATATCTTGGCATCTCATATCAAGTAATATTAGCCGCTGTTAAAAATTCTCTAATGATTTGTTTTTGTGGAACTAAATCTTCAGGAGTTTCTTTTCTTTTTGCTTTATATTCTGGGTATAATTCTCGACGTCAACAACCCTCATCCATGTCTAAAGTAACAATGATGCTGTAGTAGTTATTTTTCTTTACTAATTGATTAATTTTTGCAACAAAAGTGTAAATTGCATTTATTGGAATACCTTCTCTATTTGTTGCTAATTTTTTTCTCTTAAGAGTTCCGTAGTAACCCTTATGTAGCAAATGATATCCGTCGATAATTAATATCGTGCGTTTTTCATTTAATGTATTCATTTTTTCTAAATCCTTACAAGGAAATTATATCATACTATGCAAGTTAAACAAAAATATAGTTAATTAAGTAAATGCATGATATCTTCTATCTGATTTTTTATTGCATTTAAGTCAAAAACACATTTGCTTTCTTCAAATTTTTTATTAATTATTTCAATATTATTTTTTGTTAAGGAAAGTTTCTATTTCCTTTATATTATTTATTTTGAAAGAAATGGATAGATTGTTAATTTCTTTAATAGTTTCAAACTCAGCATTTTTAACAATACTTGCTGCACTAGAAGTGTAAGCTCTTGCCAAAGGGCCAGCACCTAATTTAACACCACCAAAATATCGTGTTACTAAGATACAAATATTTGTTAAATCATTTTTTTCAATAACGTTAAATATTGGTTTTCCTGCAGTTCCTTTTGGCTCACCATCATCGTTATAGCCACCAAAAACAACTTTTGTTCCTATTTTGTAAGCGTAGCAATTATGTCTTGCATCATTAAGAGAAAAGTCACTTAAAAACTGATCTAATTCTTCTTTTGAATTTACTTGTGCAGTAGTACAAATAAATTTGGATTTTTTAATTTCAATTGTTTCTGAGTAAACTTTTTTGCTTTTAATTGTTTTCAAAGTGCTTTTCTCCTTTACTAAATAGATTATAATCATTATAATAATTAAAGTTAAAAATTATATTTAGTAATTTAATAGGAGGCAAAATGGCATCAGATAAAAGTTTACTTCGTATGTATGGAAAATATGCAAATGAAATTCTTTCATTAGAACCAGAAATGAAAAAACTTGCAAATGAAGATTTTGCAATCAAAACTCAAGAATTCAAAGATAGAATAGCAAATGGTGAACATGTTGATGATTTAGTTGTTGAAGCATATGCTTTAGCTAGGGAAGCAGCAAATAGAGTTTTAGGTTTAAATGCTTATAAAGTTCAATTGGTTGGAGCAATCATTTTACACTTTGGAGATATTGCAGAAATGAGAACTGGGGAAGGTAAGACACTAACAGGATTATTCCCAGCTTATCTAAATAGTTTAACTGGTAAAGGTGTTCACATTGTTACAGTTAACGAATATTTATCAAGACGTGACTCTGAAATAAATGGTCAAGTTTTTGACTTTTTGGGAGTAACAGTCGGATTAAATGGAACTAGAATGCCTAAACATTTAAAAAGAGAGGCTTATCATGCAGACATTACATATACAACAAATGCAGAATTAGGATTTGATTACTTAAGAGATAACATGGTTATTGATAAAGACCATAAAGTTCAAAGAGAGTTAAATTTTGCAATTATTGATGAGGCCGACTCTGTTTTAATTGATGAAGCAAGAACACCTTTAATCATTTCTGGTGGAAGTTCATCAAGAATTAACTTATATAAAGCAGCTGATGAGTTTGCTCAAAAAGTTAATGAAAAAGAAGACATTGATATTGATTTAGAAACAAAACAAGTTTACTTAACAGAAACTGGTATGAAAAAAGCTAAAGATTTCTTTTCATTAGATAATCTTTTTGCTTTAGAAAATACTGAAATATTCCACTTGATCTTAAATGCATTAAAAGCACATTTTACTTTTAAAGAGGGTGTTGAGTATACTGTTGCTACTGGAGAAGTTGAATTAATTGATCAATTTACTGGTCGTATTTTAAAAGGTCGTGCTTATTCAGATGGTTTACAACAAGCAATTCAAGCAAAAGAGAAAGTTGAAATTGAAGAAGAAACGACTACATTAGCAACTATTACATACCAAAACTTTTATCGTTTATATGCTAAACTTTCAGGTATGACTGGGACCGCTAAAACTGAAGAAGAAGAATTTATTAAAATTTATAATACTAGAGTTGTTGTTTGTCCAACTAATAGACCTGTTATTAGAAAAGATGAAGCAGATTATACATTTGGTACAAAGCATGCAGCTTTAAAAAAATTAATTGAAGATATTAAAAGTGTAAATAAAATTGGTAATCCTATTCTTGTTGGTACTACTAGTGTTGAATCATCAGAACAAATTGCAAGATACTTAGAAAAGGCTGGATTACACTTTGAAATGATTAATGCTAAAAATCACGATAGAGAAGCTGAGATTGTTTCACAGGCTGGGCAAAAACATGCAATTACATTAGCAACAAACATGGCTGGTCGTGGGACTGATATTAAACTAAGTAAAGAAGTCAAAGAACTTGGTGGTTTAGTTGTATTTGGCGTTGAACGAAATGAAGCAAGACGTATTGATAATCAATTAAGAGGTAGAAGTGGACGTCAGGGAGATCCTGGTATGTCAAGATTTTATATTTCTATGGAAGATGACTTAATGATTCGTTTTGCATCTCCTAGAGCAAGAAAAAGTTTCTTAAGTTTAGGTGATGAACACATTAAATCAAAATTCTTTACAAGAGCAGTAACAAATGCTCAAAAAAAACTTGAAGGATTGAACTTTGATCAACGTAAAAACGTTTTAGATTACGATAATATTTTAGCTCAGCAACGTGAAGCTATGTATGCACAACGTGATTCTATTTTATGGGCAGAAAATTTAAAAATAGTTATTAAAAAATTACAAATAACAGTAGCATATGAATTGATAGAAGAAAATTCAGAAATTATTCATGGTGAAAAAACTCTAAATGCTGAAAAATTATTAAAGGCTATTGATGGAAAACTTGTTGCACACAAAAGATTTGTTGCAAAAGATTTCTATAATAAAGAAAAAATGAATTTAGCTGTTCAAATAGCAGAAGCAATGTTGGAATTCTACAAAGCTAGAGTTATTGATATTCCTGATGATGTTGTTCTTCAAATGGAAAGAAAAAACATTTTAACTTCATTTGATAAATATTGGACAAGACATATAGATATTGCTTCAAAGCTAAAAGCTGGTATTTATTTACAACAATATGCTCAAAACAACCCATTAGCTGTATATGTAGAACAAGCAACTGAATTATTTAACAAAACAAAAATTTCCATTGCTTCTGAAGTAGTAGATACGCTTTCAAAAATTATTTTAAGAGATCCTGAACAAGTTGTTGAACCTGAAAAAATTGAAATTACTGATGAAATAATTGATGATATTTTAGAAACAACTGGATTAACAAAAGCAAATATTAACAATAAAGATATAAATGCTAAATTTGATGAGTTAATTAGCAAAGCAACTAATCAAAATGATATTAAAAAGTTGTCTATTCAAAGAGATATTATGTTAGGTCTTGTTATTGAAATTCAAAAACGAAGAGAAAATTCAGGAAATCAAACAGTAAATCTTGGTAAAGATGAAATTGATCAAATGCTTGGAATGTTAAACATTGAAAATGTTGGAACAATAACTAGAGAAGAAATACTTTCTAAATATGAAGAAAAATTAAAGACATGCACTAATGCAGAAGAAAAAAAACTTGTAAATATAGCAAGAGATGTAATTATTGCATTGCATGAACAAATTGAATTAATTAAAAAAGATGCAGGCTCTTTGAAATCAGTTATCGATGATGACAACGATGGTGGAGAGATTGCCAAAACAAGAATTGGTTAGAACTAAAACACTAGAGCAAACTCTAGTGTTTTAGTCATTAAACAACCACGGAGGTAATACAAATGAAATATATAAGTGATAATAAATTTGATTTAAAAAGTAATTTCAAGCCTGGTGGTGATCAACCAAAAGCTATTGAAAGTCTTTTAAAAGGTTTAAAAGAAAATAAAAAACATCAAGTTCTTTTAGGTGCTACTGGAACTGGTAAAACATTTACAATGGCTAACATTATTAAAGAAATTAATAAGCCAACTTTAGTTTTGGCTCATAATAAAACTTTAGCAATGCAACTTTATTATGAGTTAATGGAGTTTTTCCCAAATAATAGAGTTGAATATTTTGTATCGAACTTTGATTTTTTTCAACCAGAAGCGTATAAACCAGCAACAGATTTATACATAAATAAAGATGCAAGAATAAATATGGAACTTGATATGTTAAGAATGAGTGCAATGAATGCATTATCAATTTCAAACGACACAATTGTTGTTGCTTCTGTTGCTGCAATTTATCCGTCGCAAGATCCAGTTCAATATGCATCAAGTTTTTTTGAACTAAAAACAGGTCAAAAGTTTTCAAAAAGAGAATTATTAACATATTTAGTAAAAACAGGTTATACAAGAAATGATGTAGAAAATTCTCCTGGAACATTTAGTGTAAAAGGTGATGTTATAAAGGTTGTTCCGGGTTGATCAATGTCAGCCATGTATCGTTTCTCTTTATTTGATGATCATATTGAAATGATTGATATGTTAAATATTATTACTGGAGCACTAATTGAAAGAATATCAACAGTTACAATTTATCCGGCACAAGCTTACGTGACACCTGAAGATAAATTAAAACAAGCTTGTTTAAATATTAGAGAAGAGTTAGCAGTTAGACTTAAAGAATTGAATGATGAAGGTAAATTATTAGAAGCTGAAAGACTAGATCAAAGAACAAGATATGATTTAGAAAGTTTAGAGGAATTTGGTTTCTGTAGTGGAATAGAAAATTACTCTGCGCATTTAGATTTTAGATCACCAGGAGAAACTCCTTATTCATTATTAGATTATTTCAAAGGTGATTTTTTAACTATTATAGACGAGTCACACATAATGATCCCTCAAGTTAGGGGAATGTATAATACCGATAGAAGTAGAAAACAAACACTCGTTGAATATGGTTTTAGACTACCATCAGCTTTAGACAATAGACCTTTAAATTTTGAAGAATTTACTGGAAAGCTTAAACAGGTTATTTATACTTCAGCAACTCCTGGTGATTACGAATTAGACTTGGTTAATCATGAAGTTGTTGAGCAAATAATTAGACCGACAGGTTTATTAGATCCTGTAATTGAAGTTAAAAAAACTGAAGGTCAAATTGAAGATATAATTGAGCAAATACATGAAAGAAGAAAAGTAAACGAAAAAGTGTTTATTACTACATTAACAATTAGAATGAGTGAAGACTTAACAAGTTACTTACAAGAAAGAAATATTAAAGTAGCCTATTTACATTCGGAATTAAAAACACTTGAAAGAAGTGAAATTTTAAACGATCTTAGACGTGGGGTTTATGATGCAGTTGTTGGGGTTAATTTATTACGTGAAGGTTTAGATTTACCAGAAGTAAGTTTAGTATGTGTTTTAGATGCAGATAAACAAGGTTTTTTAAGAAATACAAAATCTCTTATTCAAACTGCTGGTAGAGCAGCCAGAAATGCTAATGGAAAAGTAATTTTTTATGCTGACACAATTTCAACATCAATGCAAGAAGCTATGGATGAAACAAACCGTAGACGTGAAATACAACAAGCATACAATAAAGAACATAACGTAATTCCAGTTACAATTACAAAAAAAATTAGTCAATCAACTTTAAGCGAAGCAACTAAAAAAGAACTTGAGAATATTAAAAAACAAAAAACTGCAAAAGGTAAAAAAGAAGCATATCAAAAAACAATTGATGATATTAGAACTGAAATGATTCAGGCAGCTAAAGAATTAGATTTTGAAAAAGCTGCGGTTTTAAGAGACACAATTATTGAATTAGAAGCTAAAAAAAATGAGGTAAAATAATGGAAAATAAAATAGTAATAAAAGGTGCTAGAGAAAACAACTTAAAAAATGTTAATTTAGAAATACCTAAAAATAAATTAGTTGTTTTCACAGGATTAAGTGGTAGTGGTAAGTCATCATTGGCCTTTGCCACAATTTATGCTGAAGGTAGAAGAAGATACATTGAATCACTTTCGGCTTACGCAAGACAATTCTTAGGTGGAAATGAAAAACCTGATGTTGATTCAATTGAAGGTTTAAGTCCTGCTATCTCAATTGATCAAAAAACTACATCTCATAACCCTAGATCAACTGTTGGTACTGTAACAGAAATCTATGATTATTTAAGATTGCTTTATGCAAGAGTTGGAACACCTTACTGTATTAATGGACATGGTCAAATTCATGCTGCATCAATTAAGGAAATAATTAACAATATAAAAAATACAACTGAAGAAGATGAGCAAGTTTATGTTTTATCACCAGTTGCTAGAGATAAAAAAGGTACTCATAAGGATTTATTAGCAAAATTATTAGCAGAAGGTTTCATTAGAGTTTTAATTAATGGTGAAATCAAAATGTTAGAAGAAGAAATTATTTTAGATAAAAATCAAAGACATAATATTGATATTGTTGTAGATCGTTTAATTTATCATAATGATGATGAAGTACATTCAAGACTTTTCTCAGCAATTGAAATAGCTTTACAATACTCAAATAGCTTAGTTAAAATCAAATACCCACAAACTGAAAATAAAGAAGATAATTTATTTTCAAATTCATACTCATGTAATGTTTGTGGATTTAATATTCCAGAATTAGAACCAAGGTTATTTTCATTTAATGCACCTTTAGGAGCATGTGGTGATTGTGATGGTTTAGGTGTTAGATTAGTTTCTGATCCAGAACTAATTATTCCTGATAAAACTTTATCAATTAATCAAGGTGGAGTAGTTTACTTCAAAAACTTTTTAAATACAGATAATCTAGAATGACAAAAATTTAAAATTCTTTGTGATTACTATTACATTGATATGAATTTGCCAATTGAACAACTAACTGATAAACAGATTAAAGCAATACTTAGAGGTAGTGATGAACAAATCGAAATTAAATTACTAAGTAGTAGCGGAAGAAGATATGACTCATATGATTTTATTGAAGGTGTTGCGGACTTAATTCAAAGAAGATATTTTGAAACAAAATCTGAAGAAATTAGAAAATGATATACAAAGTTTATGTCATCAAGTGTTTGTCAATCTTGTGATGGAGCAAGATTGAATCCCACAGCTTTATCAATCAAAATAGCAGACAAAAATATTTTTGATTTCACAAAAATGAGCATTCAAGATGAATTAGAATTTATTTTAAATGTTGAGTTAACACAAACGCAAGCTCAAATTGCTAACTTAGTTTTAACTGAAATTACAAATAGAATTAGCTTCTTAAATGAAGTTGGTTTAGGGTATTTAGATTTAGCAAGAACAGCAACTACTTTATCTGGTGGAGAAGCTCAGAGAATTAGACTAGCAAAACAAATAGGTAGTCAACTTACAGGAATTTTATATGTTCTTGACGAACCTTCAATTGGGTTGCACCAAAGAGACAACGATAAATTAATTAAAACATTAAAACACTTACGTGATTTAGGAAATACTTTGATTGTTGTTGAACATGATGAAGATACAATGAAAACTGCTGATTGAATTGTTGATGTTGGTCCTCAAGCAGGAGAGCATGGTGGTGAAATTACTTTTAGTGGGACATATGATGAAATATTGAAATCAGATACTATAACTGGTAGATACCTTTCAGGTAAAGAAACAATTCCAGTTCCTAAAAAACGTAGAACAGGTAATGGTCAAAAAATTGATATTATTGGTGCTAGAGAAAATAACCTTAAAAATGTTAATGTTTCTATTCCGTTAAATAAATTTATTGCTATTACAGGGGTTAGTGGTAGTGGTAAATCTACATTGTTAGAAGACATTATTTACAAAGGAATAAGAAAAAATCTTGCAAGAGAAACAATAGTAACTGGAAAATTCAGTAAAATGAATGGATTAGAAAACATTGATAAAGTTATTTTCATTTCTCAAGAACCAATTGGTAAAACCCCAAGATCAAACCCAGCAACTTATACTGGTGTTTTTGATGATATTAGAGATTTATTTACAAACTTGCCAGAAGCAAAGATTAGAGGATACAAAAAAGGTAGATTTTCATTTAATGTACCTGGTGGTAGATGTGAGCATTGTTACGGTGATGGTGTAATTACTATTTCAATGCAATTTATGCCAAGTGTAGAAGTTGTGTGTGAAATTTGCGAAGGTAAAAGATATAACGACGAAACTTTACAAGTTAAATTTAAAGAAAAAACAATTGCTGATGTTTTAAATATGACTGTTGAAACAGCAGCTGCATTTTTTGAAAACATTCCAAACATCAAGGATAAGTTAGATACTATATTGGAAGTTGGTTTAGGTTATATTAGACTTGGACAATCTGCAACAACATTATCTGGTGGAGAAGCTCAAAGAATTAAATTATCAACTTACTTATTAAAAAAACAAACTGGAAAAACAATGTTTTTATTAGATGAACCTACAACTGGTTTACATATTGATGATGTAAAAAGATTAGTTCACGTTTTAAATAAACTAGTTGATTTAGGAAATACTGTTGTAGCTATTGAACATAACTTGGACTTCATTAAAGTTGCTGATCATGTTATTGACTTAGGACCAGAAGGTGGAATTGGTGGTGGATTAATTGTAGCTGCTGGAACGCCTGAACAAGTTGCTGACACAAAAGGTTCATATACTGGAGCTTATTTAAAAGGGTATTTATATAATGATTTCAGTAGATAATTTTTTAATACCAATTCAACAGAGATTTCAAAATGAATATAATTTAGATAAAGTTTTAAAACTATTAAATAATATTGAAAAATATATACCAGTAGTAAATGTTGTTGGAACAAATGGAAAAGGAAGTACATCTTTTTTCTTGTCAAAAGGGCTTAAAACAAAATATAAAAAAGTAGGTTTGTTTATTTCTCCAGCTTTTTTATACCATAATGAAAGAATTCAAATCAATAATCAACCAATAAGTGATGAAAATTTGAAAAAATATATTTCAAAAGTTGATAATTTTATAAAAGAATATAAGCTAACTTTTTTTGAAATATGAACACTTATAGCTATTATGTATTTTTATGATAATCAAGTAGATATTGCAGTTATTGAAGCGGGCATTGGAGGTCTTAAAGACTCAACCAATTTATTTACTAATCAAATAGCAACTATATTAACTTCGGTTTCATTTGATCATACAGAAATATTAGGTAACACTATTGAAAAAATAATTTATCAAAAAGTTAATATTGCAAAAGACAATACTTTGTTGTTTATTAGTCTAGATAATGCTGAATATAAAAATATTATTGAAAACTCAATTACAAATGATGTAAAAATAGTTTACGCAAATAAATATGACAAAGAAAAAATTGAATATCAAAGAGGAAATAAAGGGGTTGTAAAAGCAGTGCTTGAGTTTTTAGGTGTACAAGATTTTTCATGCTTAAAGTTAACCTCATTAGCTGGAAGATTTACAAAACTTGAATATAAAAATAAAAAAATAATAATTGATGGTGCACATAATGTCGATGGCATAAAAGGTCTTATTTCAAGTGTTGAAAATAAAAATGAATGAAGAATTTTATATGGAGCAATTGACGGAAAAGAACATAGTAAAATTTTAAATTTATTAGATGAAAATTTTAATGATGTTAGTATAACAACTTTTGATTTTCATAAAGCTTGAGACATAAATAAAATTGATCATGAAAATAAAGTAAAAGATTGAAAAGAATTTATTGAGTCTTCAAATAAAAATTTAATAATTTGTGGAAGTTTATATTTTATACCATTAGTATATAAATATTTAATTGAAAAATAAAAGGAGAGTGATAGCATGCTGTTTTGAGTAACTAACATAATTGCAGTATTGCTAATATTTTCTTTATTTTTTATAGGTATGTTTATTGATAAAATACATGCTAAAAAATTTACTGTTAAAAATATAACGTTATTGGGTTTAATAGTCGCACTAAGTATAATACTAACTAATGTAATTGGCTATTCAATGGTTTTTGGATTTAGGATAATGATAGGTAATTTTATGATTTTCTTTGCTGGAATGGTTTTTGGCCCACTAGGCGGAATAATAGCAGGTTTTTGCTCTGATTTAGTTGGATCAATGATTAATATAACAGGAACATTTCATTTTGGATTTATGTTATCAAAAATATTTATAGGTTTTTGTGGAGCTTTGGTGTTTATATTTAAAAAGAATAATTTTTGATTTATTAAAATGATTTTCTTTTTAATTTTAAGTTTAGCAATTACTAGTTTTCTAATAACTCCGATATGTTTAGTTGCTAGTGGATTAGGAAGTTTAGCAGCAATTAATTATATTAAAAAAGTTATAATTTTGCCTATTGAGTTACTAATTTTTATTCCGAGTATATATGCTTGTTTGAAAATATCTAGTTTATTATTGAAAAGCGAAATACAACAGCCTTCTAGACCATGATTTTTAAGGCATGGTGAATTGAAATTTAAAATATCAAAAAGCGCGAAAAAATAATTCGTGCTTTTTATTTTATTGATCATACTAATATTTTTTTAACTAACAATTATAGTAAAATTATAATAATAAAATAAGGAGTTAAAATAATGAGTAAATTAACAATAAAAGAATTAGTTGCTAAATTTAATTTTGAAATTATTTCAGGTGCAAGCCACATGAATAGTGAGATTACAGTTTATGGACTGAATCGTGCAGGTTTAGAATTGACAGGATATTTTAATGAAAAAGAAGATAAGAAACATAAGCGTGCAATTTTAATGTCTTCTAAAGAAAATAATTATATGTCACAGTTTTCAGACAATGAAGCTTGCGATAAATACAAAAACTTAATTAAAATGGGTTCACCAGTTATAATAATTACACAAAAATTTACAGATGAAAGATTAACAAAAGTAGCTAAGGAATTAGATTTTCCACTGCTAAAAATTAACTATCCGTCAACAAGTGAACTAACTCAAAAAATATTAGACATTTATGATTTATATTTTGCTCCAACAGTTGAAGTTCACTCTACATTAATGAATATATTTGGTAAAGGTGTATTAATCTTTGGGCAATCAGGTATTGGTAAATCTGAAGTTTCATTGGAATTAATGAAAAAGAACCACTTATTTGTTGGGGATGACAGAATTGTTATTTCAAATAGAAATAGTGAATTATTTGGTAAATCACATGCACTTTTACAAAATTTAATTGAAGTTAGAGGTATTGGTATTATCGATATTTCTAAAGTTCAAGGTCAACAATTAATAATGCCTGAGACAAGAATACATATGGGAATTGAATTATTTAAATTCCAAGAAGGTGGAATTGATAATACTGATAGGTTAGGAAATGAATGAACTCAAAAAGATTTCTTAGGAATAAAAATACCATACTTAAGAGTCCCAGTTAGTGCTGGACGTAACCTAGCAAATATTATTGAGGCAGCAGTTGGTCAACTAAAAGTTAACGAAAGTTCTGATGCTCAAGATATTATAGAATTATTAGCAAAGAGAAATAGTGAATTAACAGAATAGAGGAATTATGTGGGGAACATACGAAAATTATTATAGATGACTTGATTTAAATTATAAATCTCCAGGAGACATGCGTCTTCTTTTTGGTCTTGTTCCTGCATATCCTGTATTTATGTTTTTAGGAATTTGCTTAGTAATTTTAGTAACTGTAATTCAAATGAATAAAAGAAAAATCCCTTTAAGAGAATTAGAAATAGGAATTTTAATAGTAGTGCCTATAGGAATTATAGGTGGTACTTTTTTTGGGAAGGTGTTTTTGCCAAATTATCAGAGTTGATCAAATTTTTATAAAGTATTTTTTTTCTGACAACCAGGTATGTCATTTTTTGGAGCTCTTTTATTAGGTTCAGCTGCAGGATTTGGATGATTTTACAAGAGAAGCAAAGTAACTCAAATTTCAATGTGAGTTTATTTAGATTTAATTTTGGTAAATGTCTTATTGGGTCATGCATTAGGTAGATGAGGTAACTTGTATAATCAAGAAATTCTTGGTAATCCAATAAATTACGATAGCATTTCTTGAATGCCAAATTTTATTAAGCAAAGATTATTTTATTTACCAAATATATCAAATATTAGAAATATAAATGATATAGACGAAAAATTACCAGATGGTTGATGACTGATGATATCAAGTAACGTTAATTGAGGACAAAATTGAGTTGTTTATGAAATGGTAGAAGGAAATTTAATTCCAACATCAAGAACTTTAACAGATATTATGCAAGAAGAAATAGTATTCAGACAACCAATTTTCTTAATTGAGGGGATTGGAAATATAATATTATGAATTGTAATAACTTTTGGTGTGAGAAACATTAATAGGATAAGTAATTTTAAAAATAATCCTTGAACATTATCACCAGAAGGATTCCCATGTATATTCAATCCAAAATATAAATCAATCTCAGAAAATAAATTAAAGGATTGATACACATTAGCGCCAATAAAATATAAACGTATTAAAAAAGTTAGTGAAGAAGGCAATGAATACGAAATTACTATGAGTTTAAAAAGCGTCTGAAATAAAGCATATTATTGAACTGAACCAGATTATGAATCTAACAAGAAATTATTTTCTCAAATTGAAGAGTGAAAAAATGACTTGTACAATGCTACTTTAAAATATCAAAATGATAAAAAACAATTTAATATAAAATTAGAAAAAATGAAAATTGAGTTTAATAAAAAATATAAATTCACAAAACGTAATTCACAAGAAGAATTAAAAATGCAGTATAAAAATAACGTCACTTTGGAAAAACAAAAAATCAAGGAAAAACAAATTGAGTTTAAAAATAAATTTTCATTTAGTGAAAGATATTTGGGTGTTAATCCATTTGGAAAAGAACTTGAAAAGGCAAACAACCCTAATGGCTTTATCGTCACAAGATGTGGAGTTTCTGCTGGTTCATATATATTAGGTTATGGTATACTTAGAACAATATTAGAAACTCAAAGACAAGCAACAGAATACATGATTCCAAATCATGTAGTTGCTAACTTCTTAGTCTTAAGTTTAATAATTATTATAGGAATGTTTATAATTGTTATGACACAATTTGTTATTCCATATAAATGAAGGGAAATTGGATGGTTATATGAAAAAACATACTAACGAAAATTTAAAAGACATTTTAATTATTGGTGGTGGCCCAGCTGGTTTAACTGCTGGGGTTTATGCTGCTAGAGCTGGAATGAAAACTATTATTTTAGAAAAAGAAGCACCCGGTGGAAAAATGGTTAAAACAGATACGATTGAAAACTATCCTGGCTTTGATAGTATTAAAGGACCAGATTTAGCACTAAAAATGTATATGCAAGTAATTAATCTTGGAGCTGAATTTGTTTATGATGAAGTTATTAAAATAGAAAAAAATGATGAAACATTTACAGTTACTACTAGAAATGGACAAATAATTGAATCTTTAAGTGTGATAGTTGCAACTGGTACATTAGAGAATAAATTAGGAATACCTGGGGAAGATCAACTTTATGGAAAAGGTGTCAGTTATTGTGCTGTTTGTGATGGAGCCTTTCATAAAGGGAACCCAGTAGCAATTGTTGGTGGAGGATATTCAGCAGTTGAAGAAGGAATTTATTTAAGTAAATTTGTAAGTAAATTATATGTTGTTGTAAGAAAAGATCACTTTAGAGTAGACCCAGTTACTTTATCTAAATTAGAACAACTTGAAAATGTTGAATTTTTAATGAATTCTGTTGTTAAAAAAGTTAACGGAACTGATAAAGTAGAATCAGTTGAGATTGAAAATGTTATTTCAAAAGAAGTTAAAACTGTTCCTGTAACTGGCTTATTCCCTTATATTGGAGCAACTCCAGTCACTCAATTTTTAGAAAATCTTAATTTAGATAAAAGTGATGGTTATTTAACTGGAGATGCTAAATTAAAATCTAATGTTAAAGGTTTATTCATAGCTGGTGATGTTAGGGATGTTCCTTTGAGACAAATAGCTATCGCAGCTGGTGATGGAGCTTTAGCTGGTCAAATGGCTGTTAACTATGTACAAGAATTATAATGAATAAATAAGAAAGGCGAGTTGAATATGAATATTAAAGAGTTTAAATTTAATAAAATTTCTTTTGATTTTAAAAGAGATAAACTAAAATGAATTTCAATTGGTTTATGAGCATCATTATTCATTGTTGTAATAGTTTTATTTTCTGTTTTTTGAGCGACAAAAAATGTAATTTGAACTCAGGAAGATAGTTTTTCAAATTCTACAACCGGTCTTGCGGAAGACCAAATAAGTTATGGTGGCATAGCAAAATCATATGGTGGCATAGCGATCTACCCAATGGCAATGACAATGGGTATGTTAGTTGCAATTTTATTTAGTTTGTATAAGTTTTGGAAGAAAGGACTTGATGTAATTCATCTTTCTATAGGTATAGCTATATGTATTCCTATATCTTTAATGGGTGCAAGTTTCTTTGGTAAATTAAATGCGCAATCTCCCGGAGTCAATGCTGGAGGCGTTGGATTTTGAGGGCTTTTTGCATTTTGAGAGCCAGGCATGGCAATTCACGGAGGAGTATATGGAGGATTGTTAGCAGGAATTATCCTTTTCTACTTCGTTGGCAGAAAAACAAAAACGTCTATGTTAGTTTATGCAGATGCGATTGTGCCTAATATACTTTTAGGTCAAGCTATAGGTAGATGAGGTAATTTCTTTAATCATGAAGTTATGGGGGCACCAGTAGCTGTTACATATCATGGTGGAGGATGAAATTTAGGGTCCAACGGAGTTGATTGAACTAATGTTCATGATTACTATGGTTGACTGCCAAAATGAATAGGCAGAAATTTAATGGTTAGGGCGGATTCTTCTCAAACCATTAACGGCATTACATTTAACAAAGGTGATTTAGTTCAATTATCGCCAATTTTCCTTTATGAGTCATTAAGTTTATTAGCTGCATGATTAATAATAACTTTCATTATTCCTAATATAACAAAATGAATAAGCAAAAAACCTTGAAAAGTTGAAACTGGAAAATATAACTATAAATTATCATTTTCAATAAAACAATGATTTATGCCTTGAATTAAATCTACAGATGAAGTTCAATCAGGAAGAGATATATGAAATTTAGCGTACTTTAGAAATATTGATGAAAAAGCAAAAGAACAATATTTAATAAGTTTGGAATTGGATAGAAAAAAATATTTAAAACCAAAAGAGATTAATAAAGCTAATAAATTGAATGATTATATTTCAACCAAAGCTGGAGTTGAGTGCTTTGCATATTTCTTTGCATGAAATTTTGTAAGATTTTTCTTAGAATTAAGTAGACCAGATGATCACTTATTTGTTATGTATGATAAGCCATTATCATTATCATTAATTCTTATATCATCTATAATAGGTTTAATTGGAATGATTGCTTCGCAGTATTGATTACCAAGTTTAATTAGGAAAAATGGCTATTTATATGAGAAAGAATATTTCTCACTAAATTAAAATAAGAAGGGAGTGAAATTATGTCATTTGCATTAACAGTCAAAGAAGAAGTAATTTCACACACTTTTGATGATGAACTAGGAAAAGCCTTTTTAGCAGGATTTATTAAGTACAATGGTGACTTAATTTGAAGTTCAGGTAATGAAAAATTAAAGTTAACATCAATCAGTAATAAAATTGCTAGAAGTATATTTGGTCTTTGTAAAAAAATGTTTGATGGTCATATTGAAATTTCAGTTTCTCAAACACAAACCTTAAAACAAAATAAAACATTTCAAATAACCTTAATAGGTAAAATTTCCGAGTTCTTAAAATCGTTAAATATTTGAGATGAAAACGGAATAAAGGTTATTGAGTTTAAACCTTTAAAACAACAAAAGGATAAAGAAGAATTAACTAAATTAAAACGTGCTTATATGGCTGGTGTATTTGTTGCAGTAGGTTCTGTTAATTCACCAGAAACAACTAATTATCATTTAGAATTACAATTTAAAGATGAAGAGTCAGCAGTTTACGTTATTGCATTAATGAACAAGTATGGTTTTGATTTTAAAATTTTAAAAAGAAATGAGAAGTTATTTATTTGTTATATTAAGAAAGCTATAATGGTTTCTGACTTCTTAAAATTTATTGATGCGTATCAAGCTGTCATGAATTTTGAAAATGAAAGAATTATGAGAGATGTTTCAAACAATGTAAATAGAGTTAATAATATTGATATTTCTAATGAAAAGAAAACCCTTTCTGCTGGTTTAAAGCAAATTGATCAAATAAGTAAAATTCAAGCTAATTTAGCAACAAAAAGGCTTTCTGAAAAAGCTGCTTATCTTTGTGATCTTAGAATTCAAAATCCAAATGCGTCTTATGCTGAGCTAACAGAATTGATGAACGAGAACGGTTATGAAATAACAAAATCTGGAGTAAGCAATTTATTTAAGATAATTGAAAAATTAAGTTTAGAATTTAAAATTTAATATTGGACAAAACCACTTTTTTAATGTTTAATTGAGATAAGGAAAAGGTGGAAAGAAGATGGAAAAATATGAAAATGAAAATGCACTACTTTTGATAGCTGCTGCAAATTTAAAAAGAATCAGACATACTAAAAAACTAAGTCAAGAAGAACTTGGCTTTAGGTGTGGTATTTCAAAAAACTATATTTCCGATTTTGAAAGAGGAAAAAGAAATATAACTATTAAAGTTTTTCAAAAAATAGTTGAAGGATTAGAAATAGAACCTGAAGAACTGTTAAAAACCCACTCTAAATAGTGGGTTTTATAGTATTGAAATATAAAATGTAGTATTATTAAATATAATAAAAACAAAAAGGAGATAATTTATGAATTCATCAACAGCGCAAATAATTGTTTTAGTTATAGAGATTGTAGCTATGATAGTTTCAATAATTATGATTTTAATTGGTATATTTCAAAATAAAAACTCTCAAAGTGGATTAAGTGCATTAAATGGTGGAAATGACGAATTATTTTCAAATTCAAAAGAACGTGGATTAGATAAAACCTTATCTACATGAATGATGACATTAGGTATTATATTTTTCATAGTAGCACTTGCTGCGTGCATATTAACTAATATTTATCTATAAATAACCTTTTTAGAAGGAGTTAAAATGAAACTTAAATTAATCCTCAAACAGTCATGAAAAGATTATAAGAACAAGAGTATACTTTACTTTGTTTTCATAATCTTTTTGACAATTATATTGGGAATTATTCTTGGTATTTTATCGTTTATAACTTTTGCTGAAATGAATATGAAAGATACTCATCGATCAAGATATGGTGGACAAATATATGTGCAAAACAATTTAGTTAGTAAAAATTATGTTAGCAATGAAGGTATTAAATTAACAGACAGAAGCATAGTTGACGCACAAGGTAAGCTTAATAATTATATTTATAACAATCTTAATTTAGAAACAAAATATAAAATAGGTGCTCAGTATGACGAAATCATTGATGTATATATCGATTTAATAGGTCAATATTTTAAGGGGAACATTAAAACATTTAGATATTCTTCATCACAAAAAAAACAGGAATCTTTAGCAAAAATTAACAAACCAGAAAATTTAACTATTGATATACAAACACTTATTCAAATTAATGAAGATCTTTATAAAAATTTATCATTGATTTCAAGCGAACTTTATATGCTTTACTTATATGATGGTTTAAAAGACAAATATACATTTTGATCTCACCCCGTTGAATGAAATATTAAAGATCAGTTTAAAAATAATCTTACATTATCTTTAAACCCAAATTATAGAGATAATTTTAGAAATGATGAAGAGTTCAATAAATATTCTGAATTTAATCCTAATGAAGCAAGTAACTTTAAAATTTATAATGAAAAACCTACTTCTGAATTTTCAATTGAAGATAGAGAAAAAATTTATAAAGGTCAATTTGTTTATACAACCCCAAGATATTTAGAGTTGAATAATTTAAAAATTGGAGATACAATAAAAATTTTTCGTAATGAGACTTCATATGATTTTTTAGTTAAGGGTACCATAATGACTCCTTATTTAACAACAATGAATTATGATCAAGGTAAAATGACAACTGGCTTACAAGGATATTATTATTTATTAGGTAATAATAGAAAAATTAGTGACAATGAAAATGATTTGAGACTAGATAGCCAAAGATTAAGTTATTCAATTTTAAATAAAAATATAAAAAAAGTTAATGAAGATATATCTAATTTCATGAATGATGGTTTTTATTATTCAAAAGAGCTAGATCAAAATGGCAATTTGAAATCAACTTATTTAAGTACTTTATGAAATGACATTTATAAAACGGATGTATATAGTGTTACATACAATTTGCTTTCAAAAATTTTATTAGTTATTATAATTGGTCTGCTTTTAATTATTTTTATTGTTTTTTATTTTATGTGTGAAAATTTTTCAAAGTTAAATAAAGAGACTTATTATAATTTAAAAGCAATGGGTTGTGGTAATGTTACATTGACTTTAATTTCATCTATATCTGCAATTATTCCTATTTTAATTTCATTTATATTTTCTGTATTCATTTCACTGCCAATTGCCAAGATGTTCGCAGTATCAGTAGCTACAGCATATTCTTTTTCATGGCCAGAAGTAATGTTAACTTGAAAATTACTTATTTATACAATAATTATTGTTTTTGGAATATTTGGAATATTTATGCTTAATAACTTTATTGTTATATCTGGTAAGAAAGCAAAAATAAACAGATTTAAAGAAAACAAAAAGCCTTCAAATTTTATTATGAGTACTAAAAAAATTATTACTCCGTTACCTAGCAGAACAAGAATTGGTTTATCATTTGCTTTATCCAATATAGCAAAAAATATTTATTGCTTTATTATATTATCTTTAGTTTTTACGGTAATATTATTTACTTTCCAATTTAATACCTCAGTTAATAAATCAGCTAATTCAATGGTTAGTTTTGCTAGTCCTGAAATTTCAATAAAATATCAAAGCAGTTCGTGAGATTTTAAAACAAATTATTCGATTGATGAAAAAGGTGAAAAGAAAATCAGTTATGATTTTTCTACTGAGCAAATAACAGATTATAAAGAAATTGATGATCTTATTAACGTGTCAGATTATGAAAGTCTAATAGGTATGATAATTAATACGTCATTTGAAAATGTTTCAAATAGTTTTTATGCAGAAGCTTCAAATTACATGATAACAGGAGAATTTATTTGAAATGTTGCTGAATCAATAAAAACTGAAGAGGAACTAAAAGTTAAAATTATTAACCCGTTAATATTAGCTATAAGTATTAATTCACAAATACCACCACAAGAAAAAGAAAAAGTACTAAATTGATTAAAAAATTCTGAAAATCAAAAAACAATTTGAACATACTATAAGTTACTACAAGATAGAATTTTTAGTTTAAAAACTGATCTTGATGACTTAGGTATTGAACAAGAATCAGTTTTTCCAATTAACTTGTTGTTTGGAAAAACTGTAATAATACCTGGAACCAAAAACTATTGAAGTTCAAGTGTGAAGTTTTCCAATATTTCTGATGGGAAAACTTGAGGTAGTGCAACTTCTGTTGCGGCAAGTAAGCAACAACCCCATAATAATATTCAAACAATTTCTGAATCAAATTCAGCTGCAATTGGTAGCACAATAACAAAAATTAAAATGCCAAACGGCAATCAAGTTTCAGCATTAAAGGTAGAAGTGGCAAAACCTTTAGCAGACAGATACGGAATGCGTTCTGGTCATACAATGTTAATGAGTGTAGAATCTTTGAAAACAAATGAAATTTCAGAAGTTAGAATTCCTATCTACATTTCAGGCATAAGAAATGATGATCTTTTAACTAAAAATATATATTTTGAAAAATCAGATTATTTTAAAGTTTTAAAAGAGACGCTTGAAAGTAGAGCAACACCATTTATTACACAAACTTATGATAGTGAAGTTTTAAAAAAATCTGAATGAGAAAGTTATGAAAATCTAATAGATGAAATAATAAATAAATCAGAGTCAAATGACCCTATTGAAAATCAAATTTTAAATAATTCACAATTTTCAAAAAGTGATATACCAGTAAATCTAAGGTATTTAACATTACCTAAAGTTTCTAATAAACTTGTTTACGACTTAGTTAAAGAAGAATCAACTACTATGCAAAGTGATAGAACAGATTTATTAAGTTATTGAGATAAAGTAGACTCACCAGATAAATTTTGAAGTTCTAAAAATGGTTTATATTTAAATTCACTTTCTAAAGATGTATGAAACTATAGATTAATTAGAGACGCAATTTTATCTAAAGCTGCTCCATTCCAAAATATTATGAGAACACTTGATCAGTCTTTAGTTGGTATGGTTTTAGCTATATCATTAGTTTTGATTTCACTGATTTTATTTGAAAATAAAAATACAATTATTTTATTTAAGTCTCTGGGATATAAAACTAGAGAAATTAACAAGTATCTTGTTACTGGATACCTGATAGCAGCAATTGGAGCCTTAATCACAGCACTTGTAGTAAACAAATATATTATAGGTTACTTATCACCTGTAGTATATGAAACTGCCGGCATTTCACTAACATATGTCTTAAGTTATTCTTACATTTTATATGGTGTAATTCTTACTTCAAGTTTTATATTATTAATATTAGGTTCAATTAAAATATATACGAAAAGACAAAATCCAAAAGAAGTAATTAAATAAGGAGAAAATATGATTAAAATAAATGAAACAAAAAAAGCTATTAAATTAATAGCGGTAAAAGATAACTCTAAAAATAAACTAATAAAAGATAAACCAGGACAAATAACTTTAATATCAGAAGATAAAACAGTTTATTTAGTTCTTAAAAAAGATGAAGAAACATTTACTGAACAAATTTCAGCGGGTATCAAATCTGTTATTTCAAATTTTGATTTTGATATAGATATAGAAATAGATTCTTTTGAAACAATATGTAAAGGTACAAAAAAAGAAACAATTATTAAAACAATTTTTGAAACAATTTCGTTTGAAACACACAAAGGTTTATCAATTGCTAAAACAGAAAAAGAAGTAAATTATAATTTAGTGTTTACCGGAGATTTTAAAAACTTAATTTCTGAATTAAAAATTATTTGTGAACAAATTAATTATGCTAGAGATTTACAAGACACACCACCAAACATTGGAACTAGTGAATATTATGCTGAAAAATTAGTTAATGATGCAAAAGGAATAAAAGGATTAAAAGTTACTGTTCTAGGTAGAAAAGAAGCAACTAAATTAAACATGGGACTATTCTTAGGAGTTAATGCAGGATCAGCTCATGAACCAAGAATTGTTGTTATGGAATATTGTGGAGATTCTTCAAAACCAAAAACAGGATTAGTTGGAAAAGGAATTTGCTTTGACTCTGGAGGATATAACTTGAAACCTTCAAATTATATGGAAGGAATGAAATTTGATATGTCAGGAGCAGCTGTTGTTTTATCAGCAACAATGGCATTAGCAAAAGCAAATTCAAAGGCCAATATTGTAGCAATTGGTATGTTTACAGATAATAAAATTGGTCAAAATGCTACTCTACCAGATTCTGTTATTGAATCAATGAGTGGAAAAAAAGTTTTAATTTATGATACAGATGCAGAAGGAAGATTAGTTTTAGCTGATGGTATCAGTTATCTAGTTAAAGAAAAAAATGTTGATCAAATTATTGATGCTTCAACTTTAACTGGAACAGTTTTATTTGCTTTAGGGCACAATGCAACAGGAGCTTTTTCTCATTCAGATGAATTAATTAAAGAATTAAGCAAAGCATCTGAAAAATCAGGTGAAAGATTTTGAAGATTACCAATTTTTAAGGAACATTTAAAACAAGTTAAAAAAGATGCTGCTCCCTTAGCAGATTTAACAAATGCTTGCAAAGTGAGATACGAGGATTGTTCATATGCTGCAGCGTTCTTAAATGAATTTGCAGAAAATAAGCCGTTCTTACATTTAGATATTGCAGGAACAGCAGATAAAGAAAATAAAGGTCAAGGTGTTTTGGTTAAAACATTATTTGAAATGTTGAAATAAAGTGGGTTTCCACTTTTTTCTTTTGTTAACTACTTATTGTTTAGTGGATTAAGTGCTATAATTTTTTTAAATAGAAAGATGGTATATATTTATGATTACATTAAATAAAAAAAATCACGATATTAAATTAGTTGCTGTTGGTGACAACAAAACTAATGAGTTTATCAAAGACAGTGCGGGAGCAGTTACATTTATTTCAGAAGATAAAACAATCTATTTAGTTATTAAACAAAAAGGATGTAGAATAAAACAAATTAAAGCAGGTTTAAAATCAGCTTTAGCAAATTACAAACAAAATTTAAACATTGATTTAGATTCAATTATTAATCAATTAGGAGAAGAAAATAAAGATTTAGTTTTCAATACTGTTTATGAAACAATTTCATTCTTATCACATGATGTTATTTCATTTAAAAAAGATTCAAAACCAAACAAAGTTGAATTTAATATTCAAACATCAAAAGATTTCTCAGAATTAGAAACAGCAGCAGTTATAAAAACAGAATTTATTAACTATGCTAGAGATTTACAAGATACACCACCAAATATTGGAACAAGTGAATATTACGCTGAAAAAATTTCAAAAGATGCAGAAAGCATTGAAGGATTAAAAGTTACTGTTCTAGGTAGAAAAGAAGCGGAAAAATTTGGAATGGGACTATTCTTAGGAGTTAATGCAGGATCAGCTCATGAACCAAGAATTGTTGTTATGGAATATTGTGGAGATTCTTCAAAACCAAAAACAGGATTAGTTGGAAAAGGAATTTGCTTTGACTCTGGAGGGTATAACTTAAAACCTTCCGCATCAATGTTAGGAATGAAATTTGATATGTCAGGAGCAGCAATTATGTTATCAACAACTATGGCGTTGGCAAAAGCAAAAGCAAAAGCCAATGTTGTTGCTGTAGCAATGTTTACAGATAACAAAATTGGTCAAAATGCAACTTTACCAGAATCAGTTTTAACTTCAATGAACGGTTTAACTGTTGAAATTAACAATACAGATGCAGAAGGACGATTAGTTTTAGCTGATGGAATGACATATGCTATTAGAGAAAAAGGTGTTGATCAAATTATTGAAGCATCAACTTTAACAGGAGCATTAGTAGTTGCTTTAGGAAGTTCAGCTATTGGTGTATTTACTCATCAAGATGAATTATGAAATACTTTTGAAGCTGCTTCATTACAAACAAGAGAAAGAATGTGAAGATTGCCAATCTTCGAAGAACACTTAGAAAGAGTTAAATCTGGTGCTGTATTAGGAGACTTATCAAATGCCGTTAAAGGATATGAAGGAAGTTCAACAGCAGCTGCATTCTTAAATGAATTTGCAGAAGAAAAACCATTCATCCACTTTGATATCGCTGGAACAGCTGATATTGATGGACGTGGTCAAGGTGTTTTGGTTAAAACATTATTTGAAGTTTTAAAATAGCAAAAAATAATCATAAGTATTCGCTTATGATTTTTTTAAATAGAAAGAGAATATATGATAACAATAAATAACAAAAATTTGGAATATAAACTAGTTGCTGTTTCAAATAATGAAAAAAACAAAAATATATGCGATAAGGCTGGGTCTGTAACCTTTATTAGTGAAAGTAAAACATATTTTTTGGTAATTAAGAAAGACTCAATGTCGTATTTAAGACAACTAAAATTAGGATTATCTGATTTTATAAAACAAATTAAAGGTAACACAAATATAGATTTTAAAAGCATTATTGAACTAATTAAAGATATTAAAGAAGAAATAATATTTAATGTGATATGCGATGTTATTTTGTTTGAAACTCATAATTTTGTAACATATAAAAAAGATGTTAAAAATAATCAATACATAGTTAATATTGATTGTTCTAATGAAATGCAAGGCTTATTAGAAGAAAATATTTTAAAAAATAAATATGTAAATTATGCTAGAGATTTACAAGACTTTCCACCAAATATTGGAACAAGTGATTTTTATGGTAAAAAACTTTTATCAGATGCTTCAAAAATTGAAGGATTAAAAGTAAAAGTATTAAAAAATAAAGAATTAAAAGATTTAGAAATGAATCTTGTTTTAGCAGTAAATCAGGGTTCAAATCATGAAGCAAATGTTGTAGTAATGGAATACAATAATAATCCAAACGGTGAGAAAGTAGCACTTGTTGGAAAAGGGATTTGTTTTGATACTGGTGGATATGACTTAAAATCTACAATGTTTATTGAAGGCATGAAATTTGATATGACTGGTGCAGCAATTGTTATGTCTATTGCAATGGCATTAGCAGAAGCAAAAGCAAAAATTAATTTTGTTGCTATTGGTTTATTTACAGATAACAAAATTGGTCAAAAAGCTGTATTGCCTGAATCAATCATAAGATCAAAAAATGGTTTAACTGTTGAAATTAACAATACAGATGCTGAGGGAAGATTGGTTCTAGCAGATGGTATAACATATGCTATTAGAGAAAAAAATGTAGATGTTATTTATGATATTGCAACTTTAACTGGTGCAACTGCAATGGCATTGGGTGAATCTGCGTCAGGAGTATTTACAGAGTTTGATGAAATGTGAAATAAGCTAAGCACAGCTTCAAAGTATACAACAGAAAGATTTTGAAGATTACCAATCTTTGAAGAACACAAAGAACAAGTACAAAATGATTCAGTTTTAGCAGATTTAACTAATTCATGTAATAAGGGTCCAGGTGGGTCAACAGCAGCGGCTTTTTTAACTTTCTTTGCAGAAAATAAAAAATTCTTACATATTGATTGTTCAAGAGTTGTAAGAGTTGGATTAAAAGGCCAAGGATATATTGTTAAAACAATGTTTGAAATGCTTAAGAAATAATTACTGATTTTTTGATATATAATAACTAATAAGAAAATAGAGGAATAAATATGAAAATTAATACATGAACATTTTACGATGCAAAAGATTTAGTTGACGTACAAATGAACCCACTACTAAGTGGTGATATAGTATTCTTAGTTTTAAGACCTGATATTAATCAACCAAATAGATTATTAGGTTTTGGCTTACCAAAAGATAAATCTGCTACCGTAATTGTTGATTTACAAAATAAAGAATTATCTCATGATGATGTTTACGCAATATTTAAAGGGAATTTAGGAATTACTCAGTCTCAAAATTTAAAACCAATTGAGATCAATGGTACTAATCTATCAACACCAATTAGATTGGAAAATATAGAAAAACTGGTTGAAGTATATAATGTGTTCTTTAGAACAGAGTCAATTGAATTTGATACAAATGATTATGCAACTGAAGAAGATTTAGCAAGACCTGACATTTTTACGGAATTAGATTTTAATAAAATTGCTCTTCCAAATATTTTGCAAAGTTTACAAGCAGGGATGACTGAATATAATAAGCAAATGGAATTCTTGCAAAAAACTGAAATGCCAAATGAGGAAAGAAAAGATAGAATTGTTTCTCTATCTGTCTTACAGTCTAATCTAATTTTATTTTTTGATAATGCATTAAGAAAACTAAATAATGTTGTTATTGAACAACAAGAAGAAATTAATAAATTAAAGAACAAATAAAATTAACAGGATTATAAATAACTATTTTATATAATAAATATTTTAATATATAATTAAAAAGTAATTTAAAGATAAAGGAGTTATTAATGAAGGTTCTTATCAATGTAATAAAAATAAATAGAAGAATATCAAAAATAACTCAAGTAATACAAAAATAATCTCATTTTGCGCAAAAGTGCATGAGATTATTTTTTATTTAGAAAAGGATTTTTTATGAGAGAAATAAATTCATTAGTAGTTGTTGGTAGTCAATGAGGTGACGAAGGTAAAGGTAAAATGACAGATTATTTTGCACAAAAAGCAGATGTGGTTGTCAGATTTGCGGGTGGTGATAATGCTGGTCATGTTATAAATTTTAACGGTCAAAAACATAAAGTTACAATCATACCATCAGGAATTTTTAATCCTGAAGTCACAAGTGTAATTGGTAATGGGTGTGTTGTTAATTTAATTAACTTAGTTAAAGAATTAGAAACAATTCAAAAAAGTGGAGTTAAACTAGGTAAACTTTTAATTTCAGATAGAGCGCAATTAATTCTTCCTTATCACATTTTAATTGATGGTGCTCAAGAAGAAGCCAGAGGCGCTAGAAAGATTGGGACAACAAAAAGAGGTATTGGTCCAACTTATCAAGATAAAGCAGCTAGACTTGGTATTAGAATAGCAGACATAGAAGAAAAAGATTTTAAAGAAATTTTTAAAGAAATTTTTGATTATCAAATGATGTTTTTAAATAAAATGTTTAATGTTGATTCAATTAGTTTTGATAAAACATATTCAGAATTAATGAAAGCTTATGAAGTAATAAAAGATTGCATTACTGACACAGGAATATTTGTTGAAAAAGCTATTAAAGATGGTAAAAAAGTTTTATTTGAAGGTGCACAGGGTGCTCTTTTAGATATTGATCATGGAACTTATCCATATGTTACAAGTTCAAATACATCAGCAAATAATGCATCAACAGGTACTGGTATATCTCATAAATTAATTAATAATACTCTTGGAGTAGTTAAAGCATATTCAACAAGAGTTGGCGCAGGAGCATTTCCAACTGAATTATTAAACGAAATTGGTGATGGAATTAGAGAGCGTGGACATGAATATGGTTCAAACACAAAAAGACCAAGACGTGTTGGTTGATTAGATTTAGTAGCTTTAAAACACGCAATCAGAACTTCTGGAATCGATTATTTATTCATAACACTGCTTGATGTATTATCAGGTGTAGATGAATTAATGATTTGTGATAAATATATTTTAGATGGTAAAGAAATTAATTATATTCCTGCAACAAGTTTAAAACATGAAAAATGTGAAGCTAAATATATTTCAATGCCAGGATGAAAAGAGGATATAACTCAAGTTAAATCTTTTGACGATTTGCCATCAAATGCGAAAAAATACTTAAATAAAATTTCAGAAATTTGTGAAATTGAAATAACTGGATTTTCAGTTGGTCCAGATAGACTGCAAACTGTAATAACAAAAGAAATAATGTAGGGAAATTTAGGTTTAATATGATAAAAAGATATTCAGTGAAAAAAATCGAACAGATTTGAAATGAAAGTAACAAATTAAACGTTTGATTGGACGTTGAAAAAAAAGTGACTTTTGCATGAATGAAATTGAATGTGATTTCTAAAAATGAATACAATTTAATAAATGATAATGCAAAAATAAATATTGAAAGAATGTTAGAAATTGAAAAAGAAACACGTCATGACGTTGTTGCATTTACTAGAGCTATATCTGAAACTTTAGGCGCTGAAAAAAAATGAATTCATCTTGGTTTAACATCAACTGATATTGTTGATACTGCTCAAAACAAATTGATTCAACAATCGAATGAAATAGTTTTAGAGTCACTAAATAGTTTGCAAAATACTTTAAGAGAAAAAGCTATACTTTATAAAGAAACATTAACAATGGGAAGATCACATGGTATTTATGGTGAACCAACTTCCTTAGGTTTAAAGTTTTTATTATGATTTGATGAGATACAAAGACAAATAAAAAGATTTTCTTTAGCAAGAGAGCAAATTGAAGTTGTGAAAATATCAGGTTCAATGGGTAACTATGCAAATTTAGAATTTGAGATAGAAGAAATTGTTGCTCAAGAAATGGGATTAGGAATTGATAACATTTCAACACAAGTAACTCAGAGAGATAGACATGCATTTTTAATTAGTGTGTTTGCAAATATTGCTTCTACGCTTGAAAAAATAGCAACTGAAATTAGATTATTTCAGAGAAGTGAAGTTCAAGAATGACATGAGGGATTTAAGCCAAATCAAAAAGGTTCAAGCTCAATGCCACATAAGAAAAATCCTATTAGTTCTGAAAACATAACAGGACTTTCAAGATATTTAAGATCTTTTACAAATACTGCGTTTGAAAACAATGTTTTATGACATGAAAGAGACATATCACATAGTTCAAATGAAAGGATCATATTTAGTGATGTATTCAATGTTTTGGTTTATACACTTGAAAGATTAAATGAAACACTTAATGATTTAGTAATTGATGAAGACAAAATGTTAGAACACATAAATTGTCAGTTCAATGTTTTTTATAGTCAACCAATACTTAATTATCTGTTAATTAACTGCGATGAATCAAGAGAAGAAATATATGACTTTATTCAGAAGTGTACTTTTGAAACAATGAATAATAAAATTGATTTTAAACAATCATTAATAAATAACAACATAGGGAAATATTTACAAAATATAAGTGTTCTTGATGAAATTTTTAACATAAACTACTTTATTAGGAATGTTGAAAAAATATATAATAGAACATTAAATAAATAATTTGATATTATAAAGACAAAAGGGGAAAATAGAAATGCTTTCAAAGAAGGAAAACGTGCATATATTTGGTTTAACTCAAGGGGTTGAGTTAGCTCAAGAAATTTGTGATATATTAGGAGTAAAAAGAAAAGAAGTTAAAACTTTAAAATTTGCCGATGGTGAAATTTTAATTGAATCATTAGATTCAGTGAGAGGTAAAGAAATTTTTGTAATTCAATCTACTTCAACACCGGTTAATGAAAGCATCATGGAATTACTAATTGCTATTGATGCTTTCAAAAGAGGTAGTGCAGAAAAAATTAACGTTGTAATTCCATATTATGGTTATGCTAGACAAGATCGTAAGGCAAAAGGGAGACAACCAATTACGTCAAAATTAGTAGCTGATTTATTGACAAAAGCAGGTGCTGACAGAGTTATGACAATTGATATACATTCACCACAATCAATGGGATTCTTTGATGTACCAATGGATAACTTTTACACTGCTCAAACATTAGCGACTGAGATCATAGATACTATCGAAGTTAAAAACTGAGATCCGGCTAACTGTATTTTAGTATCTCCAGATTATGGAGGAATGACTAGAGTTCACAAAGTTGAATCATATACAGGCGGAGTAACTAATGGAATTGCAGTTATTGGAAAAAGAAGACCAGAACCAAATAAAGCAGAGGTTGAGTTTGTTCTTGGGGATATTAAAGACAAACACTGTTTCATTATTGATGACATGATTGATACAGGTGGAACAATTATTAATGCAGCTAAAGCTTTAAAAGAACAAGGAGCTAAAGATGTACATATATTTGCTTGTCACGGATTATTTAATGGTCCCGCAAAAGAAAGAATGGAAGCAGCTATAAGCCAGAATATAGTACAAGAAGTTGTTGTTACTAATACAATTCAATTAGCTGAAGAAAAAAAATTCAAAGGATTAAAAGTTATATCAGTTGCACCGTTATTAGCCGAAATGATTGATTCATCAATTAGTCATGAATCATTAACTGAGGTTTATAACAATAAAAAACAAATTATTTGAGATAGAGCTCAATGTATTGTTAACAAATTTAAAAAATAATTAAGAGGTAAAAAATGAAATTAATAGTAGGATTAGGAAATCACGGTTCTCAATATGAGATTACACGACATAATGCTGGATGAATAGCATTAGATCAACTTATTGAAAAATATGGTTTTACTCAACAAAAAACTGAACATAACTCAATAATTTTCTTTTCAACTATTAATAATGAGAAAGTTCTTTTTGTTAAACCTCAAACTTATATGAATAATTCTGGAATAGCAATTCAAGCAATAATGCATTACTATAAAATTGGAATTAAAGATTTAATTATATTGCATGATGAAAAGGATTTTCCTGTAGGTAAAAATCAATTCAAAATGAATGGATCAGCTGCTGGACATAATGGAATCAAATCAGTTATTCAATATTTGGGAACTCAAAATTTTAACAGATACAGAATTGGAATTGGTCAACCAGAACAAGGTTGAAAAATAATAGATTGAGTGCTATCAAAATTTAGATCTGATGAATTAGAAAACATAATATCAACTTCAAGAAATATTTCAGAGTTTGTTAATGAGTGGACAAAAGGTGTAACATTTCAAAATATAATGAATAAATATAACTCATAGTTGTATTTATTTTTTATATATAATAGTAAAATTTATTAAAGGATAGCACATGAATTTAAAAATAAATATCTATAATTTTTCAAAGAAGAATAAAAAATGAAATAAAGTATACAAAAAAATTAATCAATTCTATGATTTAAATTTCTTATCTATAAAAGGATTTGGAAATGAAAATTTAGTAGATGCTGATTTTTTTATGATCATTGTTAATAAAAAAACCAATCTGAAATATGTATTTGAAGTTGCTAAAACATTGCCAAAAAGAGCACTAGTTGTTTTTGAACAAAAACTTAAAAACTATTCTGACTTTGGTAAACAAAATAATGAAAATATTGACATGCTATTTTTTGAAAATAAAGTAAATGAAAATTTTTATAGCGCATTTTTACAAAACTTTATAAAGAATTCTTATTTTAATTCAGAAAACTTATACATTTTTCATAATGAAGTTAAGGATTTATGTGTAGATTGCATTGAGATTTTCTTTTCAAAAAATATTAGTAAAAATAATCGTTGTAAAAAGAACTATCTTATTTTTAAAGAAGGGGAAATACAATAATGAAAAAAATAAATATTTTTAAAATTGTTTTTAAATTTGTTAAATTCATTCATGGTGCCCTAGAAAAACCTTGTAAACTTTTTACAGGAACATCAAATAAACTAAAAAGAGAATTAAAATCAATTAATAGAATTTCTAAAATACTTTATAAGAAAAAGGAATTACAATTTAATATACCTTTGGAAAATATAGAAGAAACATCAATAACAACCAAAGATGGAATAAAAATTTCTATATCACTTTGCAGAATAAATGATGGTAATAAATGAGTAATTATGAATCATTGATTCACAGGTCATAAGTACTGAATGTATATTTGAGGAAAACCCTATATGGCAATGGGGTATAATATTTTAACTTATGATCTAAGAGATCATGGTAAAAGTGATAGTGTGAAAGAAATGACATTAGGTATCGCTGAAACAAGAGACCTGGAAGAAATAATAGATTTCTTAAATAATAGAGTTAAAGATGCATATATTGGATTATTTGGAGTTAGTTTAGGCGCTTTTATAATAAATAATATTGGAAATGATACACAACTAATTAAAAACAAAAATATTAAATGAGGGATTTCTGATGTTGGTTATATATCTCTAAATAGTTTGCTTGTGCATTTGCTTTCAAACAGAATGATCAAAATTGCAAAAAGAAAGAAAGATAAGTTAATTGAAAGTTTCTTTAATTATCAAAAATATTTGACAGGTATAGGTTTTGAAGAATATGATAGTTTAGATAAATTTCAATATCCTGTTTTTCCTTTTAGATATACACATGCAATCACTGATAATACAACCTGTCCTCTAGACAGTTTAAAATTCTTTTTAAAAAGACAATGCCCACAAGATGAAATAACTATTTATAAAAAAGGTGTTCATGCATTTTCACAAAGAGGGAATTATTATTCAATAGTAGCAGATAATATGAAATTTGTAGCTAAAATTGAAGGTGAAAATAATCAACTAAAGGAAGCTTATAAAATTATGAATGTTAATAAAAATTCAGGTTTTAAAAACAAAAAAACAATTGATATTAAAGGCAGCGAAATTACATTTAAAAAATAAAAACACTTATTTTTCAAAAATGAATGTAAGTGTTTTTAAATTTAAGTTCTTAGCATTATTGTAATTTTGTATTGTTTTAATATTTTTAAACTCCAATTCTTCAAGAATATTTTTAAATTCTTCAACACCATATCACCATAGTGTGAAAGGCTGAATTTCAAATTCAGAATTTCTTGTGTATTCTAACTCAGTGTAAGTTTTTTGGTTTATTCAGTCCATTGAAATTGACTTATTTTTTATTTTTATTATGTCACCATTTTCACAAGCAAAATCATACTCATGAATATTTCCTGGTTTGAAAGAAATAGGAAATATAAGATCCAAATAAATTCTTCCATTTTCTGTTAAGTGAGCTTTAAAATTATTTAAAACCAAAGTTATAATTTCTCTATCTAGTAAACAAAAACTTCCATTTGGCATTATTATTGTTTCAAATTTTAAATCAGTTTTAAACTCTTTTAAATCAGAAAGTATTAACTCAGATTCCATATTATATTTAATTAAATTTTGCTTATAAATATTTAACATTTGCTCAGAGTTATCTAATCCAATAACTTCAATCCCTTTTCTTAAAAGGGGAATTGCCATTCTTCCATTTCCAACTCCAGCCTCTAAAACAATTCCATCTCTTTGAATTAGTTCATTAGTGTAAAATTGTATGTCTCCATCAATTGATGTTCCTGGTGGTTTTGTTTGATCATATACTAATGAAGATAAACTCCCATAATAATTTTTTTTGTTATTTTTCATACTTATTATTATAATTGAAATTAGTTAAATTAAATTTTAAAAATGATGTAATAATTACATATTTAAAATAAAGTTTTAAAAGAATTATCTAAAAACTTTATTAAAGTTTGTCATTTTATACTTAAGCCTCAGCAAGTTAAGTGAAAACAATTATTTATAAAAATTTACTACTTTGCAATTAAAAATAAAAAAAAATATCAGTTTTAATTGTTGTTTCGCGTAAAAAATTGTGTGTTTATGAAAAAAGATATTATAATTTTAAAAAGAGGAATTCTATCTTTATTTAAACCTTTGAATTGTTATATTTACATTGATAGTTTTAAAATACTTATTATTTTAAAATATGTTTATATAAATAAAAAAGGCACTAAAGAAAATAAAATAAGAAGGAAAGAAAATGAATAATAATTTTGAATTAAAAGAGAAGAAAATTTGAATTAAATTGTATTGATGTACACTGATTATACTTGTTAGTTCTTTATTAATAACAACATTTTTTGATTACCAAATAACAGATTTTTTTACACAAGGTATGAACAATTATTTTTTAAGACAAATTGTTAATTTTGTAAGTTCTGGTGGTAATTTTGTGATAACTATTCCAATAGGGATAATAGTTGCAACAATTTTAGAAACCTTGTATTTTAAATATAAGATAAAAAATAATTTAATTAAATTTGCACCGTATATTTTGTTAATAGTTGGTTTGATATTTTTTGGCTCTCTTTATTGTATTCAGAAAGCTTCGTATACATTTTCTGATGATATTAAAAATAATACTTTAAACTCTATATGAATTAAGACATTAACAACATGAAAAGAACCAATAATAATATGTTCAATATGAATAATTTTAATGACAGTTATTCTTTCTTATGGAACATTCTTTTTTAGAGTTAAATTTGCCAGAAGAAGCGACATACTTCAAAACAAATACTGAATTGGTGCACTTGAAATGCTTACTGTTTTTCTAATATCTTATTTTACAGTATTAGTGTTAAAATTATTTTTTGCGCGACCATTTTATTTCTCAGTTGAATATAGAAATTTATTTGGTATGTCTGATTCAAATGAAATAGAGCATTTATTTGATGGGCTAACAATTGAAAATTATGCTAATCACCCAGGTGCTAAATTATTAATTGATTTATATTTACAAACTGAAGGTCTTGAACTAAACGATAGCAATTTTAAGTTGGCAACAGATTGAATGGCTCAAACATTATGGCAAATTCCATATGGTCCCGCACCAGAACCTGTTTGAAGATGAACATATTGATTCATACCAAATATTTTTTCAAGAGTTAATTCACATACAATTAATGACGGAGTTATTTATTGAAGTTCTCAAGCGTTTAATGGAGATTTTCCTTCAGGACATATAGAATTGCCACTTTCAATTTTTGGAACATTTTTTATTATAAAAAGAAGCGGTAGTGTTAACTTTAAAAATAAAAAAATATTATTATTTACAATTTTAACTTCAATCATGTTTGTATTAACTTTTTTCTTTATGATAGTTTACAGATTTCACTGAATAACAGATATGATTTTTACTCCAATTTTATATTTTGCATTTTTACCTATAGCTTACTTCAAAACAGAAAGATGAATTTACGCAATAATATTTCGATTTAGTAAAATCAAAAAGGTAATAATAACAGATAATGGTAACAAGACTGAATTTAAGATAGTTATAAATAATGAAAATCTTGTTTTTAAAATAAAGAAAAAAGGTAAAAAAGCTTTTAAATACGAGTATAAGATTAAAGCTAAATATCCTAGTCTATTGGTTGAAAGGATTTAGAGTTATTTAAATTAAATATAAAAAGCACAGTTTATTATTCCTGTGCTTTTTATATTTTTTATTTTATTTTATTTTTGCTTTTTTTCATTTGGTGTTCCAAATAACTTATTTTAAGCATAATTTTAACAACTCATATTACAATTGCTGCACTAATAGAGTCACACATTATTGAAAGAACTGTTGATATTTCAGAACCAGTATTTGACTGTTTAAAGAAATCAAATAAGAACAAAAGACTTAGAATACTTAAAGTTAATCCTGCTAAACCAAAGAAAAAACTGTATAAGTCTAGTCTATTAGCAAATTTTTCTAGTGGTAATATCTTTAAACCTTTTTCAAATTTTCTTTTTAATATAGTTCCACCATATTTAAAAGCGATTATTGCTGTTGCTGTACTTAATGTATCAAAGCAAACAGTTAATACTGTAAAAATAAATGAAGCTTCTGGATCTGCTTCTCCTCAAGTTTTTGAACTTAAACTTAAAAGACTCAATATTCCTAGGATAATTCCTATTGTTCCACAAAGTGCACTGATTAGCTCAATTGTTATAAGAATTCTTGTTTCTATTTTTATATTCTTTTTCATAAAAATTATTATACACCTTTAAACTTTTTTTGCATGAATTTGTGTTTTGACAGGCTTAAAGTGGATTTTAATTGTGTAATCTTGTATAATATTTTAAGCGAGTTAATGTACACGGGATTAACTCCTTGGCCCAAAGGCCCAAAGACCAAAAGGAGGACATTAAAAATGTTAAGAAAATATGAAGCAATGTTTATCTTAGACCAAGATACACAAGATGTTAACGCTTTATCATCAAGAATGATTGATATCATTTCTAAAGATGGAAAAGTAATCGAAAAAAACGATTTAGGATTAATCGAATTTGCATACAAAATTAACCATAAGAAAAAAGGACACTATTTTGTGATTATAGTTGAAGCTAGTGCTGAAGCTATTAAAGAATTTGAAAGAATTGCAAACATTGAAAAAAATGTTGTTAGAACTTTAATCATCAATACAGAAAATGAACAAGGTTACGAACAATCAGTTCAATTATCAAAAACTGATATGACTAAATTTGAAGAAGAAAGAAAAGCAAAAAGAGATTTCAAAAAACCTTTTGTTAAAAAAGAATTTACTAAAACAACTGAAAAAAGAAATTTTGAAAAACCTTTAGAAACAACAACTGAAGTTAAGGCTGCTAAAGTTGTTGAAGAAGTTTCACACGAAGAAGCTCATGATTTCGTTTCAAAAATGGAAGAAAAATATAAAGCTCACTTAGCTGAAACTGTTGAAGAACACGTTGAAGAAGTTGAAGTTAAAGAAACAACTACAGCTAAAAAAGAAACTGCACCTAAAATGTCAGCTGCTGAGAGAGCTAAAATTGATGGATCACACAATATTGATGAAGAAAGATATGAATTACAAAAATATTCAAACAAATTAAGAAGTGTTGCAATCGAAAAAAACTTATCAAAAAAATTACAAGAAGTTAACTTAAGAGATTTAACTAAAAAAGAACTAATCGAATACATGAGAAAAGTTCGTGCTGCATTAGCTAAATAGTTATATAATCAAAGTAAGAAAAATATAAGTTCATTGAACTTAAAAAGGAGCAGTAAGCTATGAATCAAGTATGTTTAATAGGAAGAATTACAAAAGACATTGAATTAAGAAATACAACTAATGGACAAGGAAAATTTGTTTCATTCACATTAGCTGTTAGTGAATATTCTGGACAAAAAGAAATTACAAACTTTATTCCTTGTTTTGCTTTTAACAACACTGCTGAAAATATGGCTAGATTTTTATCAAAAGGAAGTCTAATATCAGTTTCAGGTAGAGTTAATGTTAGAACATCACAAAACGATGGAAAATATGAAACTATTGTAACTATTACTGCCGACCGTGTAAACTTTTTAGAATCTGCTAAAAATAGAGGATCAAACAACTCTGTTGAAACAAATTCAAACATCAATTTAGATTCACCTATTCAAAATAGAACTTCATCTAGTGCATCAAATAATGTGCAAACAGAAGAAATCATTTTAAGCGAAGATGAATCAATTTTATGAGATTAATATAAATTAGAAAGGCTACTAAAATTATGGCAATGAAAAAATTCGTTAAAAAAAGAAAAAAAGTTAACTTTTTTGCTAAAAACAAAATTAACTACATCGATTACAAAGATGTTGAATTATTAAAAAAATTCATTTCAGGAAATGGACAAATCTTACCAAGAAGAATTACTGGTACATCTCCAAAACACCAAAGACAATTGGCTGTTGCAATTAAAAGAGCACGTCAAATGGCTTTATTACCATACGTAATTGACTAATTAAATCAAAAAACCGTCATTTATTGATGGTTTTTTATTTTATCATGTTTTTTTAAAATGATACAGCAATAGAATATGTTAATTAAAGTAAAGTGATTTATAATATTATTAAGTTTAAAATGACTTAGGAGGTTTTTTATGAAAGTAATTTTTTTACAAGACGTAAAAGGACAAGGGAAAAAAGACGAGATAAAGGAAATAAGCGATGGTTATGCAAGAAACTTCTTAATTCCAAAAGGTCTAGCTAAAATAGCAACTGAAGGTAGTGTAAAAACAGTTAAAAACAGAAAAATTGTTGAAGAGCAAGAAAAAGATTTAGCTATTGCAGAAACTAAGCAATTAAAATCATTGTTAGAAGAAATAACATTAAAATTTAAATTGCAAATAAACGAAGGAAAAGCTTTCCATTCAATTTCAAATCAAGATATAGTAGATCAATTAAAAAACTTATACAAAATTGACTTAGATAAAAGAAAATTTGTTAATTTTAAAAACCTAAATCAATTAGGTTTACATTATATAATTATAAAATTAGGATTTGGTATTGAAGCCAAATTAAAAGTAGAAGTTCAAGGGGTATAAAATGAGCAGAAAAGATATGAGTGAAAATAACTTATATTCAGTCGAAAAGATGGTTTTAGCTATTGCTATGCATTCTCCAAATGCATTACCTGATATTATGACTGGTTTAGTTGCTGATGACTTTTTAGATTCAACACACAAAATAATTTTTCAAGCAATCACAGAATTACACACACAAAGCAAAGAGGTTACTATTAACTCTGTTGCAAATCAAATTGAGAAAAAAGGAAATTTAGAATCAATTGGTGGAATTCAAAGATTGCAAGATATAGCTTTAGATTTCTTTTCAGATGAAGGAATTGAAAACTTTATTGAGGATATTTTTTATGCAAGTTCATCAAGAAAATTTGATGCAGCGCTAAGAAGAGTGCAAAACTTAAGAAGAGAAGAGCAAATGGATATTGAAACATCTATTAATGAAATGCAAAAAGAGTTATTAAAAATTGACCTTAATGCACAAAAAAATGATGTTCAAAGTATACATGTTTCAACAGAATCATTGATTAAAAAAATTCAAGAATTAGAAAAGAGAAGTGAAACTTTAACAGGTATTCCAACAGATTTGTTTGAATTAGACGAAATAACTTCAGGACTTCAAGAGGGTGACCTTATTATTCTAGCAGCTCGTCCAAGTATGGGGAAAACTGCTTTTGCTCTAAACCTTGCATACAATGCAGCAAGACATAAAAATGGTGTTGCTGTATTCTCACTAGAAATGCCAGCTGAACAATTAACACAAAGAATTATGACAATGGTTTCAAAAATTGATTCAAGAAAATTAAGAACAGGTAAAAATATTTCAAAAGCTGAATGAAGTAACTTATTGGCATCTAAAGAAATTGTTTCTCAATTACCAATTTATATTGATGATACTCCAGGGATTACTGTTCAACAAATTCAATCAAAGTTATATAAATTAAAGAGAGATCATGACGTAAAATTCTGTGTTGTGGATTACCTTCAATTAATTAGCTCAACAAATGGATCTGCTGATAGACAGAACGAAATATCAAATATTTCACGTCAACTAAAAAGAGTTGCTAGGGAGTTAAGAATACCTATTGTTTGTTTATCACAACTTTCAAGAAGTGTTGAAAAACGTGAAGATAAAAGACCTATAATGTCTGACTTACGTGATTCAGGAGCTATTGAACAAGATGCTGATATTATTATGTTTTTATATCGAGATGATTATTACAAACATAAAGACGCAAATGAAGAAGAAAACAAAATTGTTGATCAAGTAAGTTCAACAGATTTAATTCTTTCTAAGCATAGAAATGGTGCAACTGGAACCATCAACATATTATTTGATAAAAGTCATGGAAAATTCATGGATAAAGGATAATTGAAATGGGAGAAATTCCATTTTTTTTGTTATAATTATACAAGATATGCTCATAAGGAGGATTTATGAAGAAATTATTATCTATTATTACAGCATTAACTGTAGCAGCATCAGCAACTAGCAGTTTAGTGTCATGTAAAGTAATTACAAATGAATTTAAAATTGAAGTCCCTGAATATGAACAGTCATTAAAATATGAATTTAAGGATGGTCAATATAAACCAAAAGAGTCATATAAAAATACTGAAGCAGATGTTAAAAAAGCTCTTGATGGTGCAACAGGGACTTTTGCTTCATCACTAGTTACTGATATGATTAACTCCTTATTTTTTAATGCTAACTTAAGCGTTACTGAAAACTCAAAAGATATATGACAATATTTATTTAGAACAGATAAAGAAGGTATATATGCTGATGGTCAATATAGAACTGCTGGTTTCAAGAAAAGTCAAAATGAAGAAATTGATAAATATTATTCAGAAATTACAAATATTACATCTTTATTAGGATTAATGCAATATTCAGAATGAACTAATTCAAACTCAAATGAAGTTCAATCATTAGATGAAAGCGGTAAACCATTTGTTTTAGGAAAAGAAACAATAGACTTAATTAATGAAAGCAATATGTTTGAAAGTTCAAATAATCAAGGTATCACAAATGTCAAAATTAATTCAACTCCAAAATTATATAAAGGAAATATTGGTCTGGCATCTAAAACAAATAATGGAAGTTCTGACGCCAAAGAAACAGTGTATGAGCCAATTGATATAACAAAAGCAGATTATAATTTTAAATATATTTCTACAGATACAAACTATAATGAAAAGACAGCAAAAGAAACTGAAGACAGTAAGGGCACAAAAGGATATGTAGATTACATATCAGGAACTAACCTTTCAGCAGATTTCTTTTCTCAATTATTAATATCATCACCAGAGGCTGATTCAACTCCTGAATTAGATATTCAAGTTCAAAGAGTTGAAAAGCAATCTGAAACAAGTAAAGAAAACTTCAAAAAACAAGGCCTAGTTTTAAATTCTGAAAAATCTGAAAAAGATACTGATCCTATTGTGTTCGAATATACTCAAGATGAAAAGGGAAATAGAACAAGTTATGCATATGGTTATTCTTTAATACCTTTAGCGCCTGTTAATTTAGAGTTGACATACAATAACAATCGAGATTTAAAAACAGGTGAACCTAAACCAGGAAGCCAAAATTATAAAATAAATTTAACTATTGATGGACTAAGCGCAGCATTTAAACCAGTTCTAAGTTTTACTTCAAATTTAGATCTAGAGGGTAAAAAAACTGATAAAGATGGTATTCCATATGTTGGGTGAAGATTTATGAATTATCAATTCAATTCAAAAAATATTATAGGTTATGATGAAAAAGGAATTCAATTTACTGAAAAACCAAGTAAAAAAATGACTGCAACAAATAAAAAATTCAATGATTTTAATATTACTGATTTAACATTTGAAAAAGCTTAATTAAGAATCTTAAAAGTGTCATTTGACGCTTTTTTTGTTTAAAAAAACAAAAATTATTTAATACAAGTATAATAATATTAAGTATTTTAGCTTGAGAGGAGATATGATGGATAATTTTTTAAAATGATTAATGTCTGGAAACCATCTAGCATATGCTTCTAGTTTGCTAACATTTTGTTGTTTAACTCTTTTTGGTTTAGGTTCTTTCATATATAAAAAATATTTAGTTAGAAAGGGAGAATTATTTATTTCTCCTACTTTTAATACTAAAAATATTACTTACATGGGAATAATGATAGCATGTTCTGTTTCAGTTACTGTTGTTATTTCATTGGTTGCTCCTATTACTGTTTTTCCACCAATTAGAGTTGCTTTTGAAGGAATTATGATTAAAATAACCGGTATGATTTTCGGACCAATAATTGGATTAATTGTTGGATTAATTACAGAGTTGCTAACTATGTTATTTATTCCGTCATTTATTCACCCAGCTTATTTTATAGTAGCTATTGGTTTTGGTTTTTGAGCAGGTATGGCTTCATTCACATTTAAATTAAAATCTAAACAACAATGAATAACAATTACAATAATTACTCTATTTATAATTGCTGCAACTGCTTTTTTATACAATACACTTCAACATTTAAGAACTGATGAAAACGGAAATGTTAAATTATTTGGTATACCAGTTAAAAAAGAATTAATTCCAATGCTATTCATTATCATGATGGGAGTACTATTATTAATTTGCTATATTATGTGTGGTATTTTTGTTTTATTAAAAAAACAAAAATGATTAGAAATAATTCTTCCAATATTCCTTATTTGTATAGTTACAGAAATACTAATAACTGTTTTAACTGCTGCTTGAGGTGACGCAGGATTATTAACTTCAAATACAGACGATGGTTATATTAGTATGGTTGCTTTAAGGGTAGTTCAAATTCCGTTAAAAATTATTTTCAATACAGCCTTACTATCAACTGTTTATTCGGTTCTAAGACCGCTAATTAAAAAATAATATGAAAGGATCTATATGAAATTATTTGATACATTAACTCAACAACAAAAAAATATAAATAAAGAAGTTATCAATATATATTCATGTGGTCCAACAATATATGACTATATTCATATAGGTAATGCTAGACCAATAATTCTAATGGATACCTTGATTAGATTTTTAGAATCAAAAGGTATTAAAGTTAATTTTTTACAAAACATTACAGATATTGATGACAAAATAATTGAAAAAGCATTACAAGAAAATAAAACAGAAAAAGAAATAACAGACAAATACTTGTCTGCGTTTTTACAAAACTTAAAAGATTTGAAAATTAGAATGCCTGATAAATTGATTCCCATAAGTGAGAAAATAAATGAAATGAATTTGTTTATTCAAGATTTAGTTAAATTAGAAGCTGCATACAATGTTGACGGTGATGTTTATTTTGATATACAAAAATTTTCAGATGAATATGGGAAATTATCAAATAAAAAAATAAATGATTTGATTTCAGGAAACAGAGTAGAAATAGAAAACAAAAAAAATAACCCTTTAGATTTTAGTATATGAAAAAAAACTGAAAAAGGTATAACATTTGATTCTAATTTTGGTAAAGGTAGACCAGGTTGACATACAGAGTGTGTTTTATTGATAGATGAATATTTTAAAGGTCAAACAATAGACATTCACTCAGGTGGTATTGACTTACAGTTTCCCCATCATGAAAATGAAAGAATTCAGTTTATAGCGAAGCACGGAAAAGAAATATCTGATATTTGAGTTCACAATGGGCATTTAACTATTAATGGTGAAAAAATGAGCAAATCATTAGGTAATACAATGACACTTACTAATTTTTTAGCAAATTATAATTCAGATATATTAAGATGAATATTTTTAACAACTTACTATAAACAGCCATTAAATATAAATGATGATTTGATTGAACAAGCAAATAAATTTATTCAAAAAATAAATAATTTAAGCAAAAAAATAAAACAATTATTAATTGAAAATAAAATTGATCAAACTAGCCAATTTGACGAAGAAATTATAAAACAATTTAAAATTCACATGGAAAATGACTTAAATACTTCAAGAGTTTTAACTTTATTGGAAGACACACTTAAAGATATTAATAAACTTTTATCTTCAAAAGAATTTGATGATTTATTTTTAAAAATAAATTCTTTGAACAACATTTTAGATACATTAGGACTTTCAATAAATGTAAATACTTTTGTTTCAAAAGATGACCATAATTTATTTTTATCTTGAAAAAAAATAGTAAACGAAAAAGATTTTGAAAAAGCAGATGAAATAAGAGAAATTTTAATTAGTAAAGGGATTTTATAAAATGGAAAATTTAAGTTTAATTTACGGGAAACACGCAGTTAAAGAATTTATAAAAAAACATCCTAATTTAATTAAAAAAATATATGTTTCAAGTGATTTTAAAATAGATAAATTAAATCATGAATTTCAGATTTTAAAAGTCGACTTGAAGAAAATAGAAAATCTAGTTGGGAATGAAGTTAATCACCAAGGTGTCGTAGCTGAAGTTAAAGAGTTTAATTACAAACCTTTTGGTGAAGTATTAAAAGAGATGGCAGATGATGAACCAAAATTAGTTTTAATTTTAGACCAAATTCAAGACCCGTACAATTTTGGTGCAATAATTAGAAGTTCTAGTTTGCTGGGTGTTGATCAGATTGTTATTTTAGATCATAAACAAGTTTTTGTTAATTCAACTGTTGTAAAAACATCAGCTGGAACTGTATATGATATGAATATTAGTAAAGTAACAAATTTAAGCAATGCAATTAAGGACTTACAAAAAAAAGGTTTTTGAATATATTCAACACATTTAAACTCAGAATCTTGTGATATGAGAAAAGTTGATTTTGCAAATAAAACAGCCATTGTAATTGGAAACGAACACAAAGGTGTAAGTGAGTTAGTTATGAAAAATAGTGATATGAATGTATTTATACCATCAACTAATACAATAGATTCATATAATGCTAACGTAGCCACATCTCTAATTCTATTTCATGTTGCCAATTATATTGGAAAACTTAAATAATAAATGTATAATAATCATAGTTATTAGGAGGTCAACCTCCTTTTTAATTAGACAATGACTTGATTGAGGAGGGTTAATATGCATAAAACAAAATCTACGAGAAAAATAATTTTAGTATGTGAAGATTGTTTAAGTAGAAATTATTCGCTGAATAAAAGTAACTTAACTCAAAAAGAACGTTTAGAAATCAAGAAATTTTGCGCAATGTGCAATAAACACACATTACATAAGGAAACAAGATAATGGCTAATAAAAAACAAGATCAAGTAATATTAGAAGAAAACAACATTCAAAAAGAAAACTTAGATAAATCTAAGAAAAAGAAAATTAAAATTTCTAAAGAAACTAAAAAATCAATCAAAGTCAAAAAGCAAAAAGAAAAGAAAAACTTTAAATTAGCAATTAAAGAATTGCCAATTAAAATAGTTAAAGAACTAAACAAAATTAAATGATCGGGATGAGATAACCTTAAGAAAAAATACATAATTGTTTTATTATTTATGGTATTTTTTGCAATATTGTTTTTCTGTATTGGATTAGGTATTGAAGCATTATTTAGATTAATTAATGTATATTAAAAAGGGGAGAAAATATGAATAAAGAAGAATTATTAAAATTAGAAGCTGAAATTTTAGCTTCAAAGGGTCAATGATTTGTTGTTAACTCACAAACAGGACATGAAGAAAAGGTTTTAAATGACTTAAAAAATAAAATTAAAGCTGAAAAAATGGAAGATCAAGTTTTTGATATTAAAATTTCAAAGGGTTTAGTTTTAACTAAAACTGGAAAACAAAAAGAAAAAAACTTATTTCCAGGATATTTATTTATTAACATGATTATGTCTGAAGAATCATGATTCGTTGTTCGTAACACTCCAGGTGTAACAGGATTTATTGGATCATCAGGTCGTGGAGCTAAGCCGTTCCCATTAACAGTTGATGAAGTTATTGAAATGTTAGTACCAAAAACAGAAGTAATTGTTGAAGAAGTTAAAACTACTGAGAATGAAACTGTTGCTAAAAAACCATTATTCACAGCTCCATTTGTTGTTGGAGACTTTGTAAGAGTTAAAGAAGGAATCAATGCAGGAGAAGAGGGTGAAGTAAGTTCAATGGACTTTGAAAAAGGTGTTGCTATTGTTCTTATTGAAATGTTTGGTAGATACACAAACCTTGAAATTTCTTTTGAAAACGTTGAACCAGTTAAAGAATACTAATAATAAATTAAATGACGTAAGTCATTTTTTATTTTGCATTGTTTATGTTAAAATATTTAAAAGCAAAACTGATCTAATCTAACGTTAATCGCGATTAGTGAATTTATATAAATTAAAATAATAAGGAGAAACTAAATGTCAAAAATTAAATTTATGGCACTTGGTGGACAAGATGAAAGAGGAAAAAATCTTTTCGTTTTAGATATTGATGATAATCTTTTCGTTTTAGATGCCGGTGTTAAATATCCTGATAAAGGAATTTTAGGTGTAGATATAGTTACACCAAAACTAGATTACTTAAAAAATAATAAACAAAAAATTAAAGGAATTTTTTTAACAAATTCTGCAAGTTACAACATGGGGTCTGTTCCATACATTTTAAAAACAATGGATATTCCAGTTTATTGTAATGAAATTACTCAATTAGTTGGAAAAATTAAAATATCAAGAATGCGTATTAAAAATACAAAAGATCAAAACTTTGTTGTTGTTAAAGATAAGCAAATTTTAGATTTTGGAAAAGTAAAAGTTGAAGTATTTAGAACTACGTCAGCTTCACCTCAATCATATGGTTATGCTTTCCATACTGAAGAAGGAACAATTGTATATGCTGGAGATTATATTATTGATGGTAAAGAGCAATCATACTTTTCAACAGATTTTAACCATATAAATGAAATTGGTAAAAAAGGTGTTCTTGCTTTAATTGCGGATAGTGAATATGCGTCAAGAAGTGGGTTCACTGTTCCTAATCATAAAATTGAAAGCTTTATTTCTACTTCATTTAAAGAAAAGAAAACTAAAATAGCTATTGGTATTTTTGAAGAAGATATTTTTAAATTAGGTGAAATTTGCATGGCAGCAAAAGAAAATAATCGTAAAATTGCTGTTTATGGAAGAACAATGACAGAAATACTAAAATCAAATTTAATAAATGAAAATCTACAAATTGCTGAAGAAGATATTATTACTGTTGAAGAATACATGAAATCTGAAAATGGTCTTTTAATTATTTCAGGAACAGGAGATGTTCTATATTCAAAACTAGCAAAAATCGCTACAGGTAATGATGAAGTTGTTGAGTTTACAGAAAAAGATTTAATCATCTTAGCAACACCACCAGCGCCAGGTGTTGAAAAAAGACATGCACAAATTCTTGATGAATTAGCAAGAACAGATGCTAGGTTAATTGCATTAAGTGATAGAAATATTTGATCAATGCACGCATCTTATGAAGATATTAAAGTTTTCACAAGTATGTTAAACCCAAAATACTTTATCCCAGTCAAATCACTATTTAAAGACTCTTTAAAAGCTGAAAAAGCAGCAATAGAAGCTGGTGTAAATGAAAGAAATGTTGTTATATTAGATAATGGTCAAGTTGCTAATATTTCAAAAAATTCAATTTCTATAGCTGATAAAAAAGTTGATATAGGTAATTCATATGTTGATCAAGCTGGAGTTGGAGACGTTGGAGCTATAGTTTTAAATGAAAGAAAATTATTAGCAACCGATGGCGTAATGATTATTGGTGCAACAATTGACTCAAGAAATAAAGAATTGATTTCAATGATTGATACTCAAATGCGTGGAGTTTTATATATTAAAGAAGAAAATCCAATTTTTAAAATAATTCAAAAAGAAATTGAATCACTTTTAGAACAAGGCCAAAGTCAATTTAAAGAAAACCCAAATAAATATGATATTAATGAAATTAAAAAAGATATAGCTACAAGAGTTAAAACATTAATAAAACAAGAATCTGGTAAACAACCAATTGTTTTAGTAATAGTTAATGAATATGATGGTAAAGACTATGTGTTTAAACCAAGAAATAATTCAAATAGAAATAACTATAGAAACAATAGTAACAACAATAACAAAAAAGGATCAAACTAATTGATCCTTTTTCTATACTGTATACATTATTATAATAATCATAAATATTAAGAATGGTAATAGAGAGAATGTAATTGTGTTTCTTCATCTAATTAAAATGGCTTCTTCTTTAGTATAAGTTTTTTGATATCTTAATCTTTTATCATTAAAATAGTTTATCGCTTTTCTGTTTCTAATGTAGTTAATAATAAAAATAGCTAAAATCTCAATACATAAATATGCTGTAGCAACAAAAGCTGTTGCGTCAATAAATCTTTTTTCGCTTGTTATATTAGGAGCAATACTTGCAACATTTTTGAATGCATAACCAAGTCCAAAACTTAGTCCTATACCAATTAAAGTAATACCTAAAATTGATACTCAGCTTACTCAATTAAATTTTTTGATTTCTCTAAAATTTTTCATTTTAGTATAATTTTCAGCTGCTTTTAGATCACTATTTAATTCTTTATTAATATCCTTATAGTGTTGATCTAAACCTTCTTTTCTTAATTTTTTAAGGTTATTTAATTCTTTTTTTGCCATATTTGCTCCTTTCAATTGACTTATATACTCTTTTAGTTTATCATATTAAAAAATATATATAAATAAGGAGGTTAAGACCATGATTAAAACAAAAAACAAGAGCACTTTAAAAAATTTTAACTTAGATGCATTAGATTTAGATCTAAACGAAGAGTTAATTTATGCACAGCCTACATTTTGAAGAACTGTTTCCTATAGATTTGAGGAATTAAAAGAAGAGGCTTTAAAATATTTTAGAAGACATCCACTTATTGGGTATTCTTTTAAACGTATTGTTTATGGATTATTAACATTAATTGTAAGTATTGCAATAGTTTTCTTTTTAGTTAACTTTGTAACACCAGATTCATCATATTTACCAGATGTTTCTGAATTAGGAAAAATGGGTATTGGAACATCAGGACCAAAATACGATGCATTTTTACAAACAAGATTAGAATTATTTGGAGTTAGTGGTAATGCTATAGAAAGATTATTAAGATACTTTAAAAACATTATTCCATTTATTCCAAAACATATTTTAGTAGGGCAATCAGTTATATTCCCTAATGCTTCTGAATTATCTAATTCTCAAATTATTATCAACACAGTTTTATTTACAGGTGGACAAGTTGATGGTTTATTAAAAACAGGATCAAAAGAATTAATTGATGCGATTACAATTAGTGCTTCATACAAAACTGTTTGAGTATATTTAGGAGTTGTTAAATCAAGTTCAATGGGTATGCCAGGTTCAACTGAAGTAACAAGTTTATTTGCAAGTGCAATTCCATATTCATTTGGAATTGGAAGTGTAGCTGTTTTATTTTCTTATTTAATTGGTATTCCTCTAGGAATTGAAGCTGCTAAGAGAAAAGGAAAAGCAACTGATGGAGCAATTAATGGAACTGCTACATTCTTATTAGCTGTACCTTCATTAGTTATTGTTATCTCAATTTATTTAATTTCAATTTTAGTTTTTGGTCATTCTTCAATTTTTAGTTCAGGATCATTCTGAACAAGATTTTGACCAGTTGTTGCTTTAGTTATATTAATGGCTCCAACAACAATTATATTAACAAGACGTTATGTTGTTGATGAAATGACTGCAGATTATACAAAATTTGCATATGCAAAAGGATTAGGTGAATCAAAAGTTTTCTACGTTCACATTTTTAGAAATGCTGGAGTAAGAATTTTACGTGAATTACCTCTAGATTTAGCATTTACATTATTTGGAGCTTCAATTTTAACTGAAACTCAATGAAACATACCAGGTATGTCACAATTAATTATTAATGGAGTTAATAACCGTGACTCATTTGTTATTTTAGGATTCATTACTTTTGCATCATTAGTAAAAATTGCTGCAACATTAGTTTCGGACTTATTCATGGTCTTAATGGACCCTAGAGTTAAATTAAGCGGTAGATAGAAAGAAGGAGAAAATATGACAAACATCGATAGAGAAAAATTCGAAAGAGAAAACAAAGTTAATTTTGATGAAATTGACGAACAAATGTTTCAAATCATCGAAGAACAAACTAGCGAAAGTGAAAGATTAAACTCAAAGCCTTATAGTTATTGAAAATCTGTAGGTAAATTACTAGTTACCTCTCCTACTTTCATGATTTCTATTTTAGTTTTAATTACAGTTTTACTTTTAGCATTCATTGTTCCTGAAGTAATGAATTACAAAAATACTTCAAGTACTATTGGAGATCCTGCTTTACCATCATGAGAACACTTATTTGGTATTGGTATGAATGGTGAAGATTTATTCGCTAGAGTTTGAGCGGGAACAAGAACAACTTTATTATTTGCTTTCTTAATTGCTGCTATTCAAGTAGTTGTAGGAGTTATTTTAGGTTCAATTTGAGGTTACTTTAGAAAATCAGATTTAATTTTCATTCAAGTAGCAAGTATTATTACAATTGTTCCACAATTTATTTTATTACTATTAATGGTTTTCTTATTTAATAGTAAAGGTTACTGAGTTATTGTTTTTGCTATATCACTTCAAGCATGAGTTGGTATTGCACAAATGGTAAGGGTACAAATTATGTTAGTAAAAAACACTGACTATAATACTGCATCAGTAAGTTTAGGTTCAAGTTCATACAGAATTATAAACAAAAACATTATGCCAAAAATTTTACCAGTTATAGTACAAACAGCTGCCTTTGCAATCCCAACAGCTATTTCAATTGAGGCTTCACTTGCTTACCTAGCATTTGACTTTATTCCAGCGGGACAAACATCTTTAGGGCAAATATTAAACCAAGTTATGAATGAAACAAAATGACAAATTTACCCAAATTTATTAATTGCTCCAATGGGAGTTATTATGATAGTTTCAGTTGTATTCTTCTTAGCTGCTAGAGTATTTGCTGACTCATTAGATCCAAAAAATCATAGATAGGAGACCAACTTATGGCTACAAATAAAGATAAAATTATTTCTCTTCAAGACGTTGTTGTTAAATTCAATGTTCGTGGAAGAATGTTAACAGCTATTAGAAATGTTTCTTTTGATATTTATGATGGAGAAACAGTTGCTATAGTTGGTGAATCTGGATCAGGTAAATCAGTTTTAACTAAAACATTAACTAATATGTTAGAAAGTAATGGTTATATTTCAAATGGAACAATCATGTATTTTCCAACAGAAGAATCAAAAAATAATTCTGAAACAGCTATTAGAGAAGATGTAAACTTAGTTAACTACCACAAAGGATCATTAACTTCAGATACAAGAAGAAAAATTAAAAAAAGTAATTATAAAACAATTAACAATGCAAAAATTCGTTTAGAGGCACTTAATGCTCGTTTAGGAGTTAAAGGTGTAGATTCAGACGACATATTAGCAAAAATAAAAGAGGAAAGTGAAATTATTCATGATGCTTATTATGAACTTTCAACATTCTCAAGATTAAGAAAAAGAACAGTTTTACGTTTAACTCCAATAATGAAAGAAATTTCAAGTAAAAAGAGAAATCTTTCTCTAATGAAAGGAAGACAAATTCTTGCTGGATTAAGAATTCTTGCAGAACAAGAGTTTTTAACTGAATTTGAATTAAACTTGAAACATGTTTTAGAAAAATTAAAAAATGGTGAAACTGTTGAAGAACATGAAGTTAATACTTTATTAGCTGCATGAAAGTTTCAAACAACTCCAACTTGATTAAACAAGAGAGAAGCCATAAAAAAATTAAAACAAGTTAGAGGGGGAACAATTGCTACAATTTTCCAAGACCCAATGACTTCATTAAACCCATTACTAAGTGTAGGTTTTCAAATTTCAGAAGCTATTAGATTACATAATAAAGTTTCAAGACATGCTGCTAAACAACAAGCAATTGAATTAATGAATAAAGTAGGTATTCCAAATGCTGAAAAACGTTATCATGATATTCCAGGGAAATACTCTGGTGGGATGAGACAACGTATTGTTATTGCCATTGCACTAGCATGTAAACCAAAAGTTTTAATTTGTGATGAACCAACAACAGCACTTGATGTTACTATTCAAGCTCAAATTTTAGAGTTAATTAAAGAACTTAAAAAAGAATTTAATTTAACTGTAATCTTTATTACTCATGACTTAGGGGTAGTTGCAAATGTTGCAGATCGTGTTGCAGTATTATATGCTGGACAAATTATTGAATATGGAACTGTTAAAGATATTTTCTTTGATGCAAGACACCCATATACTTGAGCATTATTATCTTCATTACCTCAACTAGGAACAAAAGGTGAAGAATTATTTGCTATTACAGGTACACCTCCAAGTTTATTCAACAAAATTAAAGGTGATGCATTTGCTCCGAGAAACAAATTTGCTTTAGCAATTGACTTTGAATATAATCCACCAATGTTTGAAATTAGTAAAACTCATGGTGCAAGAACTTGATTGTTAGACCCAAGAGCTCCTAAAGTTGAAAAACCTAAAATGTTAGAAAACTTAAAAGAAGCTGTAATTGAAGCAAAGGTAGGTGAATAGTATGGCTAAGGATTCAATCATAAAAGTACGTGATCTTTTAATTGAATATGGACACGGTAAAAACAAAGTTTCCGCTGTTAAAGAAGTTTCTTTTGATATTTATAAAGGAGAAACTTTTGGGCTAGTAGGAGAATCTGGTTCTGGTAAATCAACTATTGGTAAAGCCTTAATGGGAATTGAACCAATTAATGATGGAACTATTTATTATCAAAATACATTAGCATTCGGTAAAACTCCTAATTTAATTAAGATGAATGAAAAAATGGAACACCATATTAAAGTCATGAAACTTAATCAAACTGCTATTACTAAAGCTTTAGAAATTTATTCAGAAGATTACAAACGTGTTTACTTCAAATATATTGAAGGAAGATACTATGACTTAAAGTCAAAAGAAACTGTTGAATATTCTGATAATAAAATTAGAAAAATTGAAGAAGGTTTAGATTTAAAAGATCATAAATTAGTTTCGAAATCAAAAGATCCAAAATTAAAACTAGTTGAGGATGCTGTTAGAGAAATCATTAAAAGAATTTTAAAATTATACAAACTTCAAGACAAGTCTTTAGCATTTTTAAAAATGTTAAAAGAGGATGGAATCATTAACCCAGAGTTATTAAAAAAAGTTAATGAATTGCATTCAAAAACAAATAAACTGACAGTTAAAATTAGAAAATCAGAATCTAAAATGTATTTAACAATTCAAGAAATTGAAAAAGTTAGAAACGATGTTAGAAAAGGTAAATATAAATCAGTAAAAAGATTTTTCTTTGATTTAGGTAAACTATTAGAAGTTTTAATTGCTGAACATAAATTAGTATCACCTATGATTTCTGATTTAAAACAAGCTCAAAAATTAAGTTCTGCAATTGTATCAACAGGTAGTGATAAAAAGCAATGATTAAAATGAATTAATGAAAAAATAGCAACAATCGATGATGAATCAAAAGTTGCTGAATTTGAATTAATTAAAGAATTAATGTCTAATGAAAGCATTCAAAAAACATTAGAAAAATCACCAAAGTATTCATTACCAACTAGTTCAGAAAGACATGAATTAAAAAAACAAATGCAAATGATTTTTCAAGATCCAGCATCATCATTAAATGATAGAATGCCTGTTGAAGAAATTATTGCTGAAGGTTTAGATAATTTCCCTGAATTATACAAAAATGAACAAGCTGCTCAAACTTACATTGACTGATTTAATTCAAATAATCCAGATAAAGTAGGAAAAATAACATTAGAAAACATTAAATACAAAAAAGTAAAACAATTTTTAATTTTACAATTATTAACTACTGTTGGTATGTTACCTGAACACTTGTCACGTTACCCACACGAATTCTCAGGTGGTCAACGTCAACGTATTGGTATTGCTAGAGCATTAGTTATGAAACCATCATTTGTTGTTTGTGATGAACCTATCTCAGCACTTGACGTTTCAATTAGAGCACAAGTAATTAACTTACTAGCTAAATTCCAATTAGAATTTGATTTAACATATATTTTCATTGCACACGACTTAAGTGTTGTTAGATTTATTGCAAATAGAATTGCGGTTATTTATCGTGGAGATATTGTTGAATTAGCTGATGCTGATGAATTATTTAATAATCCATTACACCCATATACTAAATCATTATTATCTGCTGTACCATTACCAGATCCAGATTTAGAGAAAAAGAAAAAAAGTATCAAATACAAACCTGAAGAGCAACATTTTGATTACATTACAGATTCTCCAAAATGAAGAGAAGTTCAAAAAGGACACTTTATTTTAGCGAATGAAAGAGAAGTTGCTGAAATTAAATCCGATAAGAGAAAATCTAAAAAAATCGAGAAAGGAGTATAATTATGAAAAAATTACTTAGTATAATTGCTGCTGCAACTTTAGTTACAACAGCCGGATCAACTTTAGTTTCTTGTGGAATGTCTACAACAAAACTAATGGCAAGAAAAGTAAATACAAAAGAGTATAAAGGTTTCATGACTGCGGCTCTTAATACTTGATCACCTGGATCAACTATGCAAAACTCAGACTCAATCATATTAGAAAACTTATATGACGGATTATTAACTCCTAATGCTCATGGTGAAATCGAAGGTCAAATGGCTGATTGATGAGGGCATAATGCAGAAGGAACTGAATATTACTTCCACTTAAGAGATAAAGAAACAGAATCTAATGATGGAAGAAAAACAGGGATTCCAAAATGAACTGCTGTTAAAAATGGTGAAATTAAAGACACACATGATGTTACAACTATGGACTTCTATAATGCGTTTAGATTTACATTTAACCCTAATGCTTCAGCTGATGGGGCTGCTCCAACTAATGGACTGTTTAAAAATGGTTCAAAATTAGAAAGTATATTATCAAATATTTCAACATATGATGCTGTTAAATTAGACGGTAAAAATTTTGGTAGAACAACTGCTGAAGGTGGACAACAGAATATTGGTGCTGAAGCTATTTCAACAAGAAACTTTGATATCATAGTTATGTTAGTTAACCTTTGAACTGCTGAAGAAGGTGGGCAAGCTAAAATTGATGCATTAGCCAATGCCAAAATTAATCCAATTTTAGATGAAAATAAAAAACCTACTGGAAAATATGAATCAACTCCTGAATTTGATGCCTTAATTACTGAGATAAAAAAATATCAAGGTGAAGATAACTTTCAAAAATTAATTTCAGATAGTGCACAAAATGGTGGAATGATGGCTATTTCTCTTTCAAAAGATGGATTAGGAACAGCGACTTATTCAGAAGGAACATCTGAAACAAAAAATGAACAAGTTTATAACATTAGATATACTTTAGAGAATGCTTCAACTTCATTCTTTACGTCAGCTGCTGGGTATGGTTCATTAAAGCCTTTACCATACTACGCGGTTAGTTACTCAGATAATCAAAATAGATCATGATATAACTTTTCAAAAAGATATCAACCAAGTATTAATGAAATGTGATTCTCGGGTGCTTATTACTTGAAATCATACAAAGCATCTTCAAACACTGTTTTATTAAAAAACCCTAATTACTATCAAGCAGATAGAACATATATTGAAAAAGCAACTTTCACTTTAACTAGAAGTCAATCTGTTGATTCAAACAGGCTTTGATTTGAAGGTGGGGATGCTTCAGAAGTAGCTATTTCACCTAATGATGCAAGTGGATGAAAAAAATATGTTGGTGATGATTACAATTCAGAAGAACAAAAATTTGCATTTGAAGGAACTCATGCAACTTCTACTGTTCCAAGTCAATATACTTTTACAACCTTCTATAACTATGGAAGATTGACAAAAGATGGTAAAGATATATCAAAATCATCCTTAGCTTTAGCACAAAAATCTGTTAGATTGTACTTAAATTACTTTATGCAAAGAACTCAATATCCAGCTTATGTAGCAGGTAAATTAGATAATGATAAAAATACAAAGGAATCATTAGCATGAGATGGTGGGGAAGGCAAAAATGTTAAAACTAGATCTTCAACCTTATTAAGAAATACTTTTACAATTCCAAGATTAGCAACTAATCCAACTAAAGAATCATCTGATACTGTTCAAAACGGAAAAGTTAATGGAATTCCTCTGGAAGATTATACTATTCAAAATATTGGTGCTGACTACAACAAAATGTATGGTGTAACTAATACTCAATTAGAATCTTCATTTTCAGCTATTAATGAAAATGATGCTACAAGATTAAAAATATTAGAAAGTAATATAACAACTCCTAATCCAGATTTAAAATTATTAGAAAAATTCTATAATGATCAATTTGGTTCATTAATTGATGGAAACGATGCGTTCTACCAAAATGATTTAATGGCATTAGGAATGTTCTTAGATGCCGAAGGTAATGTTATAGAGGGTCTTAAAAAAGATTTAGAATCATTTGCAAATTTAGCTTATTCAGCAGTTGTTGATAGAGAAAAAAATAGCAAAGAAATTGATCAAAATAATGAAAAAGCAAAAGCTAAAATATTAGGTGATGTTGTAAGAAAAGATCTTGAGTCAAAAAATATTTTAGATGCTAAAAATAAAAATGAGTCAATTTCTATTGAATGATTATTAAATGGTGGTTTAAGATTAACTTTAAATCCAAGGGTTGAATATTTAGTTGATGAGTTTAACAAAGCAGTTGGTTCTTCAAGTCCAATTACTTTAAAAACTAAAACTTCTAATGATGTTTCAGATTATTTAAACTTATCAAAAATTGGTGATTTTGATATTTACGTTAGCGGTTGAGGACCAGATTATACTGATCCATACAACTTCTTACACACTCTAATTTGAGGTGGAGAATATGGTGTTTATACAAACATTGGTAATGTTTTAAAAGAATCTAGAAAAGCATCTGATGAAAAAGAAAATAGTAATGAACCTAGTTTAGTAATGGCTGATGGGTTTGAAAAATATAATGATGCTTATGCGGATATCAATAAGTCAATTACTAAATATACGGGTATAGTTGAAACAGCAAAAGGTATTGGTGATTTCTCTGAAAGACTAGAAACTTTATCAAAGGCTGAAACTTATGCACTTTATGATGTTGCTTTAACAACACCTCTTTACAATAGAACTCCAATGAAAACTATTCAGTTATCATACTTAGATCCATTTACTAGATCTTCATTCATAGCTGGAAGTTCAAATTTAAGATTATTTGGTGTAAAAATGATTGAACAACTTTGAGATAGAAAAGCTTTCTTAGCTGCTCAAACTCAATTTGAAAAAGGATCAGCAAACGAAGTTGAGGAATACAAAAAACTTTACGTTTATGACCCTAAATCTGATAGTGAAGTTATAGCTTCAAAATCAGCAATAAAATAAGAATGCAAAAGCATTCTTTTTTATTTGTATAAGGGAGTGTAAAATATTAAAAAAGGAGAAAGTATGAAAGAAAAAATAATTAAATCTTTGGATGATAAGAAAATAAATATTTTTATTTGAGATGAAGTTAAAAATCCTAAAGCGATTATTCAACTTGTTCATGGTAGTTGCGAACATTCTTTGCGTTATAAAGAATTTGCAAAGAAAATGAACGATAATCAAATTATAGTTATAAGTAGTGATCATAGAGGTCATGGAAAGACAGCGATTTTAAACAATGAACCTTTAGGATATTTTTCAAAAAATAATGGCTGAAATAAGATTGTTTCAGACTTAAAACAGGTTAACTCATTTATAAAAGACCAATATATGAACTTACCAATAATAATGCTTGGACATTCAATGGGAAGTTTTATGGTTAGAACATACATGATTGATTACCCTAATACAGTTGATGCATATGTAATTAGTGGGACTGCTTGACATAACAAGGCATTGTTAATTTTTTCAAGAAATATAGCTTATATAAGAAGTAAATTTAATGGTGGCAAAAAACCAGATAATTTTATTTGAAAATTAAGCTATAAGCCACTTAATAAAAAATTTAATTCTGAAAAAGCAACAGGATATGAATGGTTATCAAATGACTCAGTCAATAAAAACGAATTTATATCAGATCCTTTAACTGGTCAAGTCTTTACATCATCAGCATTCAAAGATATGTTTTATGGTTTGTTATATATTCAAAACAAATCGAATATTAAAAAAATCAAAAAAAGCACTCCTATTTTATTAGTCTCTGGTAAAGCAGACCCCGTAGGAAACTACGGAAAAATGGTACTAAAAACAAATAAAATATTTAGTAAGAATAATTTAAATGTTAAAGTTAATCTTTATGAAAATCAAAGACATGAAATTTTATTTGATGAGAAAAAACGTGAAGTTGAAAAAGATATTATTCTTTTCATAAATGAAACTTTAAAAAAGAAATAAATCACTTTTTTTGCTAAAGTACTAAAACTCTAAAATAACATTAATTATTCCAAAATTGGTATAATTATATTATTGCAAAGGGTGATAACATGGAAAAAAACACAGAGGAAAAGTTTTTAGCTAATTACGAATGAAATGAGGAAAAAACAGCTGCATTCGTAACAACAAAACAAAAAAGAAGAAATGATTCAATATCATGAATGGTTACCGGACTTGTTATTTTATTTATAACAGTTTTTTCATTAGGTAGAATAACTGTAATTGGTCAATTTTTAGATGATGTTTTCTTTAATTTTTTATTTGGATGATTTAAGTATTTTATCTACATCATTTTATTTATTGTAGATTTATGTATTTTTTCAGGAATAAGATTCAAATTTAAAAAAAGATTTTTATTTATGGTTATAACAACATTTATATTATTATGTTGATTGATTTCATTAATATTATTTACCCAAATAATTGCCTCAAAAAATGAAAGCTTAAATAAACTTTGGCAAGGAGATTTTTTTAGTCAAATGTTTAGTGTTTATGCTGATGAATGATTGAAACATTCAATATTCTCAGGACAATACTACAAAGAAGTAATTGACTACTTTTTAAAAACTGGAGTAGATGGATATTTCAATCTTTACAGCGGAGGAGGAATTACTGGAACTTTAATGGTTGGTATTACATCATATCTATCAATTGTTGGTTCATACATTTTATTAGTTTTTTTAATGTTCATTAATGGAATGTGAATTTTTACAGGTGATCCAATTTTCTTATTTAAACCAAAAACAAAAAGAAAAGGTAAAGCTTTAAGAATATTGACTTTAAAATCAAAAAGAAATCCAAATCGCAAAAAAATTAAGGAAGATAAAATTGATGTTTCAATAGAAAATAAAGTTGAAAAAAATGGATGAGAGTCTATCAATGTTTTTGGTAATTTGGCGTTTGATGAAGAAGAAGAAATTAGAACAAGTGACTTAACAATTCAAATGCCTTCTTATGTTAAAAAAGAGGAAAAAGATTTATTAGATAAAATCTATCAAGAAGAACAAATAGAATGTTCACTTCCTGAAGAAGTTATTAAAACTACTTTTTCTCAAGAAAGAATTTCAATCGATAAAGAAATAGAAAATACTACTGAAGAAACTATTATTGATCCACGTAGACCACGTTTTGTTTCAAGAAGAGTTCAAGAAAATAACAAACTTGAAACTGTTATTAAAAACCCAGGATTAAGACCTATTACTCAAAACACAGATCAAGTAAACAAAAATGAAAATGCAATTTTAACCAAAGAAATTCTTTCAGAAGCAGCAATTAAAGATGTAACTGTTGATGGTGATGATACCTTCTTTGATGCAATTTATGAAGAAAAAGAAAGTAAACAAAAATGTGAAACCTTGGAAGCATTTGATGAATTAAGCAAATATGAGGAAAAATATGATTTTTCTGTTGAGGATAAAATAATTGCAAATCAAGTCGTAACTCAACAAAAAGTTGAAGTGCCGGCTACTACTGTTTTAGAAAAACAAGTTATTTCAACACCTGTTATTGAAGAATCAAAAAAAGAAGAACCAAATATAATAATTAATAAAAATTACAAATTGCCTCCTGTAGATGTTTTAGCAGTAATGGAAAAAGACTATAACAAAGAAAGAGCAAATAAAGAAAATGCAGCCTTAAAAGCTTTAGCAATTAATGAAACATTTTCTCAATTTGGAGTTAAAGCAAAAGTTATTAATTCAATTATTGGTCCTAGTGTTATGAAGTTTGAAATTCAGGCAGAGCCCGGAGTTAAAGTTAGCAGTATTACAAATTTAGAAAATGATTTAAAATTAGCTCTTGCAACTCAAAATATGCGTTTAGAAGCTCCAATACCAGGAAAAAATTTAATTGGTATTGAATTAGCAAATGCAAGTTCAGAAATTGTTTCAATGAGAGAAATCATTGAATCAATACCTAAAGAACAAGAAAATGAAAAACTATTATTTGTTTTAGGGAAAAATGTTTTAGGAGAACCATTAACAGCTCAACTTAATAAAATGCCTCACCTACTTGTTGCAGGATCAACAGGTAGCGGTAAGTCAGTTATGATTAATGCTTTAATTTGTTCAATTCTTCTAAGAGCAAAACCAAATGAAGTTAAATTTTTAATGATAGACCCTAAAAAAGTTGAACTTTCGGTTTATTCTAGAGTTCCACACATGCTAGCGCCAGTTATTTCAGATATGAAGCAAGCAGCCAATGCATTAAAAATGGTTGTTGCTGAAATGGAAAGACGTTATGAATTATTTATGAATTTAGGTGTTAGAAATATTGATGGATACAACAGAAAAGTTACAGATTCTAAAAAAATGCCGTTCCAAGTTATCATTATTGATGAGCTTGCTGACTTAATGATGACTGGTGATAGAAAACAAGTTGAAGAATCAATTATGAGAATTACTCAAATGGCTCGTGCTGCGGGTATACATTTAATTGTTGCTACTCAAAGACCATCAACAGATGTTATTACAGGAACAATTAAAACTAACATACCAACAAGGATTGCTTTTGCTGTAACTACAGGAATTGACTCAAGAACAATCTTAGATTCAACTGGTGCTGAAAATCTATTAGGTAGAGGAGACATGTTGTTTATGCCACCAGGTGGTGGAGATTTAATGAGAGCCCAAGGTGCTTACTTAAGTGATGAAGAAATTGAAGAAATTGTAGATTTCACAATTGCTCAACAACAAGCAATCTATTCTGATGAATTTGATCAAGATAATTTAAAATCAATTGGGTCAACTGATGAATTATATTCACATGTTAAACAATTTGTTATTGAAAAACAAGATGCATCTTCATCTTCAATTAAAGGTAAATTTAGAATTGCTGATGCTAGAGCAACAAATATTTTAAATCAATTAGAAGAAGAAGGAATTGTTGGACCAAAAAATGGTTCAAGACCTAGAGAAGTATTAGTTAAGAAATAAAACCCTTTATTTTAGGGTTTTATTTTTCTAAAATAATAGAAAGGATAAGTGAAATGGAATTAAAAAATAAGGTTAGCAATTTACCAAATAAACCAGGTTGTTATTTATATTTAAATAAAGATAAACATGTTATTTATGTAGGTAAAGCAAAGAATTTAAAGAAAAGAGTTTCTTCATACTTTGATAGAGCCCAAAATTTAAAAACAACAAGATTAGTGCGTGAAATTGCTGATCTTGAATATTTTGTGGTTTCAAATGAAAAAGAGTCCTTGCTTTTAGAAGAAAATTTAATTAAAAAATACAGACCTAAGTATAATGTTCTATTAAATGATGATAAGGCTTATCCATATATTATTATTACTAACGAAAAAGATCCAACGTATAAATATGTTAGAAAATTAGATAAAAAAGCGCTAAGAAGCTTTGGGCCATTACCAATAGGTTCTAATGCAAGAGATACTTTAATAACATTGCAAAGACTATTCCCTTTGAGAAGATGTAAAGGTGGTTTAGGCAAACCATGTTTGCACTACTTTATCGGTCAATGTAGTGGAGCATGCTTTAAATATGTTGATAAAGAGTACTATCAAGAACAAATTAAAAGAGTTGATAATTTCTTCAAGGGAAACATAAATGAAGTTAAAGCATTACTAACTAAACAAATGGAAAAGGCATCAGAAAATTTACAGTTTGAAGAAGCCCAAAGAATTAAAGAACAAATTATAAGTTTAGATTTCACAACAACGAAACAAAATGTTGAATTTAAAAGTCAAACTGATGTAGATGTTCTAAGTTATTTCATTGAAGATGAAAAAATTGCTATTGTTACTTTGTTTTATAGATCAGGTAAATTGCTTTTCAAAGATGAACATGTACAACTTTATTTTGAACAAGATATAACCGATTTGATAGACTCATTTATGACTCAAATTTATGAAAAAAATATTTTACCTAACAAAATAATTGTTGATAAAGAAATTGAGTTATTTGTCCTGAACGAAAAATACAAGTCATTAGTTACTCATCCCATAAAAGAGGAAGAAAAAATAATTTATCAAATAGCTATCGATAATGCACAAGAAGCAATTAGAAAATCTAAAATTTCAATAACAACAAATATCGGGAATGAAAATGAATTATTATTACAACTACAAGAAAAAGCAAAACTTAACAAAGAACCATATAGATTAGAGATGTTTGATATATCAAATATAGGAAATGAATTTATTATTGGAAGTTGTGTTGTTTATATAAACGGTAAACCTGCAAGAAATGAATTTAGAAAGTATAACATTGATAGTAAATTTACATCTGATTATGACAGAATGAAAGAAATGTTATATCGAAGATTTCAAAAAGCTCTGCTTGAAAAAAGAATGCTACCAGATTTAATAATCATGGATGGTGGGATAATTCAAGTACATGCTGCAAAAGAAATAATAAATGTCTTAGGTTTATCTGAAATACAAATTATTGGATTAGTTAAAGATGAACATCATAATACATCTTTCTTGCTTGATACTAATGAAGAAGAAGTCAACATAAAAGAACAACCAAAATTATTTAATTGATTAAGCAGTATCCAAATTAGAGTTGATGAATATGCAAAGTCTGGATTTAGAAAAAAACAAAACAATTCATTTTTAAAGTCAGAGCTTGAAGGAGTTGAAGGGCTTGGTAAAAAAAGAATTCAAGACTTATTCAAAAAGTATAATACTATAAGTGAAATTGATGAGGCAGATCAGGAAGACTTATTCAAAATACTTAAAAATAAGAAAGCATTAGAGAACTTAAACATATACTTAAAGAGCAGAAAATAGATACAATTTTTGATACAAATATTATATAATTAAAAAGTTAATGAATTAGGAGACAAACATGGCAAAAGAAATTATCTTAACTCAAGAAGGTATTGAGGAATTAAAACACGAATTAAAACATTTATTAGAAGTAGTTCGTCCACAAGTAATTGAAGAATTAGTAGAAGCACGTAACCAAGGGGATTTAAGTGAAAATGCTGATTATGATGCAGCACGTAACCGTCAAGCTGAAGTTGAAGCAAGAATTAAAGAGCTTGAAACAATGATTAGCAAAGCTAAATTAATTGAAGATTCTTCTACAACTGATGGAGCAATTAAAATTGGTTCAAAAGTTAAATTCATCATGTTAAATACTAAACAACAAAGAGAAGTTAAAATTGTCGGAGCTGTTGAAGCAGATCCATTTAAAGGTTTAATTTCAAACGAATCACCAATTGCAAAAGCAATCTTAGGTAAAAAAGTTGGGGAATCTGTAGAAGTTAAAGATATCAATATACCTTACTCAATTGAAATCAAAGAAGTTAATTAATAATTACCCATCTGGGTAATTTTATTTTAAGGAGAGTTATGAGAAATCAATCAACATTTAAAAATAACAAACCAACTATTTATTTAATAGGAACACCTATTGGGAATTTAGAAGATATAAGTTTTAGAGCATTAGATACTCTTAAAAAAGTTGATGTTATTTGTTGTGAAGACACAAGAACAAGCCAAACATTTTTAAAGAAATATGAAATCAATAAAAAACTTGTTTCACTTCATAAATATAATGAGGCTGAAAGAATAAATGAAATAATAAGAGTTTTAGAAAATCAAAATGATGTAGCAATAATTAGCGATGCAGGTTGCCCTGCTATTAGTGATCCAGGAGCGAACTTCATTAAAGAAATTTTAAATACTTATGATTGTAACGTGACTAGTGTTAATGTTGGTCCTGCATACATTCATGCAATCGTTGCTAGTGGATATACGGCAAAAGAGAATTACTTCCATGGATTTTTAGAAAATAAAAGTGATAAATCAAAGTTTAATGAATTAAAAGATATGTTAAGTAAAAATTCAAAATCTATAATAAGTTTTTATGAATCAGTTCATAGAATAAAAGACACGATTTTTAAATTGAGTGAAATTTTAAATTCAGACCAAAGTGTATTGATTGGTAGGGAATTAACAAAATTAAATGAACAATATATTCAAGGTGAAATCTCAGATGTTAATGCTTTTGTTCAAAGTGAAGAATTTGTTTTAAAAGGTGAATTTGTTGTTGTTGTTGATTCTCAAAAAAAACAAATTGATATTATCAATGATGATGAAATAATTTTATTAGTTGAAGAAGAAATAAAACAAGGATACAAGTTGAAGCAAGCATGCGATATTGTTGGCGCAAAGATTAATAAATCTAAAAATGAGGTTTATCAAATATTTATTAAAAAATAGATTTTCAATTGACAAATCAATGTAATTTTAAGATAATAAAAACGTTATCTTTTATGGCGCCGGTGGTGAAGTGGTTAACACATCAGGTTGTGGCTCTGACATTCGCGGGTTCAATTCCCGTTCGGCGCCCCATTTAAGCAAAAAACAAGCAGGTAGTAATACCTGCTTTTTATTTTAATCCATATAATCCACCATAAAGAACAAATACATTAGGATAACCTTTTTGTCTATATGTTTTAGCAGTTAGACCGCTTCGCGAACCATAATTGCAAACTATAATTAATTTTTCATTTTTATCAGGAAAAAGTTGTTCAGCTTTTCTTACAACTCCAGGGTATGGAATATTATAAGAACCTTGGTAGCTTAAGCCAGTCATTTTGTCTTCACCAACGCTACGAACATCAATAACTTTGTATCCTTGTTCAATAAATTTATAAAAATCATTTTTACTTATTTCATAATTATTCATAATTCAATCCTTTTATATAAATATTATCTCACTAATAAGTTAAAATTATTAAAAGAATAATGTGGGGGTTTTATGAAAAAGATATATATTGCAAATGATCATACAGCTATTGAAATGAAGAATGCTATTAAAGAACACTTATTAGGGCAAGGATTTGAAGTTGTAGATTTAGGAAATAATGATGGAACATCATGTAACTATGCAAATATTGGAATCACTTTAGCTGAAGCTGTAGTTTCTGACACCAATAGCAAAGGTATCGCATTATGTGGCACAGGTATTGGAATTAGTATTGCTGCAAATAAAGTTAAGGGAGCAAGAGCTGGATTAGTTTATGAAGTTCAAACAGCAGAATTAACAAGACAACATAATGATGCAAATATTTTAGCAACTGGAGCTAGATTGATTGCAATTGAAAAGGCACTTTTATTAGTAGATACTTTTTTAAGTACTGAATTTGAAGGTGGAAGACATAAAGAAAGAGTAGGTACATTAGATGAGTACAATAAATAAAAACATTTTAGAATCACTTAGAGGTGAATTAAAAAGACAACAAGATCATATAGAATTAATTGCTAGTGAAAACTATGTTAGTGAAGCAGTCCTACAATTATCAGGAAGTGTTTTAACAAATAAATATGCAGAAGGATATCCAGACAAAAGATATTATGGTGGATGTGAATTTGTTGATCAAATTGAAAAGCAAGGGATAGAGTTAGCTAAAAAAATATTCAATGCTGAACATGCTAACTTACAACCTCATTCAGGAAGCCAAGCTAATGAAGCTGTTTATCGTGCATTATTACAAAATGGAGACAAAATAGTTTCAATGAGTTTAGATGCAGGTGGTCACTTAACACATGGATACCCAATTAACTTTTCAGGAAATAACTATGACTTCAAATTTTATGGAGTAAGTAAGGAAACTGAAGAAATTGATTTTGAAGAAGTGAGAAGAGTTGTCTTAGAGCATAAACCAAAATTAATTGTTGCAGGTGCTAGCGCATACTCAAGAATTATTGATTTCAAAAAATTTAAAGAAATTGCAGATGAAGTTGGAGCTTTATTAATGGTTGATATGGCTCATATTGCAGGTTTAGTTGCAGGAGGGGTTCACCCAAATCCAATGGAATATGCTGATGTTGTCACAACAACAACTCATAAAACTTTAAGAGGTGCTAGAGGTGGAATGATTTTATCAAAAGCAGAAATTGGTAAAAAGATTGACTCGGCTGTTTTCCCAGGGACTCAAGGTGGTCCTTTAGAAAATCAAATTGCAGGAAAAGTACAAGCTTTATATGAAGCCGACACTCCTGAATTCAAAAAATATGTTCAACAAGTAGTAGAAAACTCAAAAGCATTTGCTAAAGCATTAGCTGATAATGGGATGCGTTTAATTGCTAATGGAACAGATAATCACTTAATTAATTTAGATGTTAAAAACACTTTAAATGTAACAGGTAAAGATGCAGAAAAAATACTTGAAAGTATTGGAATAGTTTCAAATAAAAATATGATTCCATTTGATACAGAAAAACCTTTTGTAACTAGTGGTATTAGAGTTGGAACAGCAGCAATGACAACGAGAGGATTCAAAGAAAACGAATTTAGAGAAGTTGCTAGAATTATTGCTAGTGCACTAAAAGATCAATCACAAAATAACTTAGATAAACTTTCGATTGAAGTTGCAAATTTATGTAAGCAATTCCCAATTTACGAACAATTGTCATATTAATGCTTTATAATATTATTAATTTGGACAAATAAAGGGGAAAATAAATATGGCATTTACAGAGTTAAAACATCCTTTGATAATTGATAAATTATCAAGAATGCGTAGAAAAGAAACATCATCAAAAGATTTTAGGGAAAATCTTAACGAAATAGCTCAATTAATGGTCTATGAAATCTTCAGAGATTTAGAACTTGAACCAATTGAAATTGAAACACCGATGACAAAAACAACAGGTTATACAATTGATAAACCAATTGTGTTAGTTCCAATTTTAAGAGCCGGTATAGGAATGTTAGATGGAATTCAAAAATTAATTCCAACAGCAAGAATAGCTCACATAGGGCTTTACCGTGATGAAGAAACTTTAGAAATTCATCAATATTTTGCAAAAAAAACTGAATCAATTGATGAAAGTTATGTAATAATAGTTGATCCAATGCTAGCAACTGGTGGAAGTGCTAACAAAGCAATCGACATTGTTAAAGGTTGAGGCGTTAAAAATATTAAGTTTGTTTGCTTGGTAGCTGTTGAGCCAGGAATAAGTAATGTCTTAGAAAAACACCCAGATGTAGAAATATATGCAGCATCAAAAGATGAAAAACTTTCAGACAAAGGATATATCATACCAGGTCTAGGAGATGCTGGTGATAGAATATTTGGAACAAAGTAAAATAGAAATTTTCTTTTAAAAAAACTCCTTAATTTGGAGTTTTTTTACTTTTTCCACTTTTGTTTCATTTTTTCTTTATAGGAGTAGAATATTAAAGAACGTAGTAGGCGAGGTGCTACTTGAATGGAATTAAAAAGTATATATAAAAACTGGTTCAAAAATCCTGCATTAACAATTATATTTATGATTAGCTTTTTAACAGGAATGACAATTACTTTGTTATTTGTGTTAAAAATTATTAATTATAGTTGATTAACAGGTTGGGTTTTAGGTTTAACTTCGTTTTTAGTTGGTATTTTTATTAGTAAGAAGTCAGTTGTTCTTCTTCTTGAAAATGAAAATCATTTTTTATTTTACTTTTTCTTTTTATTAAGAATAGGTGCTTACGCCACTCCGTTATTTATTGCTTTTTTTAATAACAATATTATTTTTGATTATAGAGGTGTATTAATTGGTCTTAGCCCAATTCTACTACTACCATTTACAAATCATAAAATCTTAAATCTTAAAAGTTATTAGAAATTTAAGGAGGGTTCAAATTGGACAATATGTTTGAAGGTTTATGATCTTTGACAACACAGTTTAGTGCAATCATCATTACCACAATTCTTATTTGTGCTATTTGTATTACTTATAACATTAAAGTGAGAGGGCAAGAAGAAGATAAAGAATTATCTGGAATGATTGTTATTATCGATATGTTTGTTTCTTCAGTTGAAAACTTAGTTGTTTCAATCATGGGGAAAAAATATCGTAAATTGACTCCATACTTTTTATACATTTGTTTGTATATCATAGTAGGATCATTGGTTTCATTACTTGGTTTTGAATCACCTTCTTCTTCATACACAATTACTTTATCAATGGCTTTTGTTACATTTGTGATGATTTATTATTTTGCATTTAAATATCAAAAATGAGCTTATCTAAAAAGATATATAAATCCAATTGAAATATTTACACAATTTACACCATTATTATCTATGTCTTTCCGTCTATTTGGTAACCTTTTAGGTGGATCAATTATTTTAGGACTAGTGTATGCATTGTTCATTGGTTTCCAAAGTAGTTGAGCACATGGGACAATTAGTTTTGGAGACGAAGGAATGCACTGACCATCATTTGGAATATGAAATGCAGGTGTTTTAGAAGACGACAATGCTTGAAAGATGCAGTATACGTACTGATGATCAGGGGTTAATATTTTCACAAGTGCTATAACTCCATTTTTACATATGTACTTTGATATGTTTGATGCTGTTATCCAAGCTGTTGTATTTACAATGTTATCACTTTCATATTGAGCAGAAGGTATGGGAGAGGAACAAGAGTTAACTCACAAAGGTGAGGATAGAAATAGTTCAAAAAGAACTCAAAAATTGAAAAAAATAGAATTACAAAAATAAAATAAAAGGAGAATTATTATTTATGTTATTTACAGATTACATGGCAAATTTTTTAGTAGGATACTTTAATGTATTATCAAGTATTATGCCTTTATTAGCAGAATCAACTTCAACTGGTGATGGTCTTAAATTATTAGGAGCTGGAGTTGCTATTGTTGGGGTTGCTGGAGCAGGAATCGGACAAGGTGCTGTTGGACAAGGTGCATGTATGGCAATCGGAAGAAACCCAGAAATGGCACCAAAAATTACTTCAACTATGATTATTGCAGCGGGGATTGCAGAATCAGGAGCTATTTACGCATTAGTTGTTGCTATTTTATTAATTTTCGTAGCTTAAGAAATATAAAGAAAGAAGGGTGTGTTAAATGATATTTATCGCAGAAACACAAACAGCTGGAGTTCCAGAAATCATAACATCTTTATTTCCTAACTTGCCAAACTTTATTGCGCATGTTATAGCTACAATTGTTTTAATAGTTATATTATCAAAATTGATGTATAAACCATTTAGAAAAACTATTAAAGACAGAAGAAACAAAATAAATGAATTATTAAGCGAGGCTGTGCAAAAGCAAACAGAAGCAAATATGGGTGTTAAAAAAGCCGAAGCATTATTGCAAGACGCTAAAACAGAATCTTCATTAATTATTCAAACTTCAAAAGTTGATGCTGATATTCAAAAAACTCACATCATTAATGAAGCTCACAAATATGCTGACATTATTAAGAATCAAGCAGAAAAAGACATCGCTCAAGAAAGATCAAAAATTGAAGCAGAAATTAAAACAACAATAGTTAATGTTGCGTTTGATGCTGCTGAACAGATTTTACAAAAAGAAATCAATAAAACTAAAAACAAAGAAATTGTTGATGAGTTTATTGAAAACCTTGATAAATAATTATGGTTTTAAAAGATAACGTTATTGATAATTGAGCAAATGCTTTAACAAAAATTGCTGTAAAAGAAAACAAAGTCAAAAAAATGTTAGAAGAAGCACATGTGCTAATTGAAGTTCTAAAAAATAAAAATGAATTTGTTGATATTCTTACTTTTAAATCAGCACACGATGAAGAAAAAAGAATCAAAATAATTGATGATACTTTTGGTCAATTTAACATTGATCAAGATATCATGAACGCTTTTAAAATATTAGTTCATATGCAGGCATTTGTTAATGCTAGAGATATTTTAAAAAGATTAAGAGGAAAACTTGTTGAATTAGACAATATGACTTATGGTGTAGTTTGGTCTACTGAAGAAATCTCAGCTAAACAAATTAAAGAAATTGAAGAAAAAATGTCTAAAAAAATTAATAAGGAAGTTAAATTGGTTAACAAAATTGACCCTAAATTAATTGCAGGTATTCAAGTAGTTGTTCATAACAAAGTTTATGATGGCTCATTAAGAAGTAAACTTGATGAAATGAAATATCAAGTATTGAAAGAAAAATAGGAGGTTTAATATATGGCATTAAATATTAAAGAAATCTCTGAAGTTATTGAAAAACAAATAAAAAACTATGGTAAAGACATTATCGAAGCTGAGCAAGGTAGTGTTGTTACTATTGGGGATGGTGTTTCTTTAATTTACGGATTAGACAAAGCTTTAATGGGTGAATTATTAATTTTCCCTAATGATGTTTATGGTATGGTTTTAAGTCTTGAAGAAGGTGCAGTTGGTGCTGTTATTCTTGGGGACTATAAACTTATCAAAGAAGGTGACATTGTTAAACGTACAGGTAAAGTTGTTGAAACACCTGTTGGTGATGCAATGATTGGTAGAGTTGTTAATGCATTAGGTCAACCAATTGATAACAATGGACCAATCAAAACTAAAAAATTTAAACCAGTTGAAAAAATTGCAACTGGAGTTATGGCTCGTAAATCAGTTAGTCAACCTCTAGAAACAGGTATTCTAGGAATTGATGCTTCTATTCCAATTGGAAAAGGTCAACGTGAGTTAATCATTGGTGACCGTCAAACTGGTAAAACAGCTGTTGCTATTGATACAATAATTAATCAAAAAGGTAAAAATGTTAAATGTATTTATGTATCAATTGGACAAAAAGATTCAACAATTGCGCAAGTTGTTGAAAAGCTTAAAAAATATGGTGCAATGGAATATACTACTGTTGTTAATGCAGGAGCTAGTGATTCAGCGCCATTACAATACTTAGCACCTTATACAGGTGTAACTATTGGTGAAGAATGAATGGAAAATGGTGAAGATGTTTTAATTGTTTATGATGACTTGTCTAAACATGCGGTAGCTTACCGTGAAATGTCTCTTCTATTAAGAAGACCACCAGGTCGTGAAGCTTACCCTGGTGATGTTTTCTACTTACACTCACGTCTTTTAGAAAGAGCAGCTAGAGTTAATGAAAAATTTGGTGGTGGATCAATTACAGCACTACCAATTATTGAAACTCAAGCAAGCGATATTTCAGCATATATTCCAACAAACGTTATTTCAATTACTGATGGACAAATTTTCTTATCAAGTGATTTATTCATGGCAGGTATTAGACCAGCTATTAATATTGGTCCTTCAGTTTCTAGGGTTGGTTCATCAGCACAAATTAAAGCTGTTAAACAAGTCTCAGGAACATTGAAATTGGAACTAGCACAATACTATGAATTGGAAGCTTTTTCAAAATTTGGTTCAGACTTAGACGAATCAACAAAAGCTACTTTAGATCATGGGGCAAGAATTATCCAAATGTTAGTTCAACGTCAATATTCACCTTTAAATCAAATAGATGAAGCAATTATTTTATTTGCAATTAAATCTCACTTAATTAAATGAATTCCTTTAGAAAACATTAGAGATTTCAAAACTGAAATAATTACATTCTTTAATAATGAAAAAGAGGCGAAAGCTTTAAAAGCTGAATTAGCTAAAAAACTTGAATGAAGCGCTGATCTTGAAAGTGGAATTCAAAAAGAAATTGAAAAATTAGTTGTTAAATTCACTTCTACTTTAAATAACTACAACCCTACTATTTTTGGGGATGAAAAAGAATTTAAAAAATTAGGTAAGTAATGGCAAATTTAAGTAATTTAAAAACACAAATTTCAAATACTCAAGATATCGGTAAAATTACTAATGCGATGCAATTAGTTGCAAGTGCAAAATTACGCCGTATTGGTAAAAAAGTTACTGAAACTCAAGAATATGTATCTGAAGTTTATTCAATTTTTAATGAAATAATTAAACATTCAAGTGAATCAATTTATTTAAAAAATTCTACTAATGATATTAAAAAAACTTTATGAGTTGTTGTTAACTCAAATTTAGGTTTATGTGGTGGATATAACACTAACGTTAATAAATTAGTTATTAGTAATTTCAAAAAAGAAGATCAAATTTATGCTATTGGTTCAAAAGCTGTTTCTGCTTTCAATAGTAAAAAAATGAAAATTAAAAATGAATGTACTGGTGTTGATATTGATTTCTCACCATCACAAGCAAAACAAATTGGTAATGAGTTATTAAGTTATTATTCAAGTGGAGAATTTGATGAAATTCAAATTGTTTATACAAAGTTTATTAACAATGTAACATTTGAACCAACAAAATTAAGAGTTTTCCCAATTATTAAAGAGGATGCTCAAGAAACTTCAAATAGTTACTATAGCTTTGAGCCAAGTGCTGAAGAAGTTTTAAATAATGCTGTTACTTTGTATTTAAGCACTATAATCTTTGGAACAATTGTTGAATCACAAGTAAGTGAACAAGCAAGCCGTAGATTAGCTATGGAAAATGCAACAAATAATGGTAAAGAATTAGAATACAATTTAAGTATTCAGTATAATCGTGAAAGACAAGCATCAATTACACAAGAAATATCAGAGATTGTTTCTGGTGCTAATGCTTTAATGGGATAGGAGAAAAATATGGCAGCAAAAAAAACAACAAGTAAAAATACTGTTAATTCAGCAAATGGTTTTGTATTCCAAATTTTAGGACCAGTTGTTGATGTTAAATTCAGCGAAGATAATATTCCTATGATCTATGATGCTTTGGTTGTAGATAACAATGGAGTTGAATTAGTTTTAGAAGTTGAGCAACACATGGGTGATGAAGTTGTTAGAACAATTGCAATGGGACCAACTGAAGGACTGGCAAAAGGTCTTCCAGTTATTAATACAAATGCTCCAATTCAAGCACCAGTTGGTGACGATGTTTTAGGACGTATGTTTAATGTTACAGGACATGCAATTGATGAAAAACCAGAATTCACAGGTAAAAGAATGCCTATTCACCGTGATGCACCAGCTTATGAAGAACTAATTACTAATGCTGAAATTTTGGAAACAGGAATTAAAGTTATAGACTTAATGATTCCATTTGCTAAAGGTGGAAAAATTGGATTATTTGGTGGAGCCGGAGTTGGTAAAACAGTTTTAATTCAAGAATTAATTAACAATATTGCTAAAGCTCACAGTGGGGTTTCAGTTTTCGCTGGAGTTGGTGAAAGAACTCGTGAAGGAAATGACCTTTATCATGAATTCATCGAAGCTGGAGTTTTGGATAAAACAAGTTTAGTATTTGGACAAATGAATGAACCACCAGGGGCACGTATGCGTGTTGCTTTAACAGGTTTAACAATTGCTGAACACTTTAGAGATGAAAAAAACATGGATGTGCTATTATTCATTGATAACATTTTCAGGTTTACACAAGCAGGTAGTGAAGTTAGTGCCTTATTAGGGCGTATGCCTTCAGCTGTTGGATATCAACCAACTTTATCTACAGAAATGGGAGCATTACAAGAACGTATTACTTCAACAAATAAAGGATCAATTACATCAGTTCAAGCTGTTTATGTACCAGCTGATGATTTAACTGACCCTGCACCTGCAACAACATTTACACACTTAGATGCAAAAATTGTTCTTGACCGTTCAATTGCAAGTTTAGGAATCTATCCTGCAGTTGACCCACTTTCATCTTCATCAAGAATGTTAGATCCAGAAATTATTGGAGAAGAACATTACAATGTAGCTTTAGGTGTTCAAGGAACTCTACAAAAATACCAAGATTTACAATCAATCATTGCAATCTTAGGTATGGATGAATTAAGTGCAGAAGATAAATTAATTGTTCAAAGAGCACGTAAGATAAGAAACTTCTTGTCTCAATCATTCTTTGTAGGAGAAAAATTTACAGGTCGTCCTGGACAATATGTAAAAGTATCTGACACAGTAAGATCATTTAAAATGATTCTTGATGGTGAAATGGATGACATTCCAGAAATCTTGTTCTTATATAAAGGAACAGCTGAAGATGTTATTCAAGCATACAATGAAACAAAAGTTAAAAATAAAAAGTAGGTGAATTTAAATGGCAATTAATTTAATAATTACTACTCCAAATGGTAAATTTATAGACAATAAAAAAGTTGATATTATTAACTTAAAAACTATTGATGGAGATATTGGGGTATTAGGAAATATGTCGCCTTTGGTTACAGCTTTAAAAATTGGCAATATGAATTTTAAAGTTAATAATCAAACTCATTGAATTCACTTACATAGAGGCCTAGCAATAATTAACGCAACAGAATGTAAGATAATTACAGAAAGATTATATTTGGTAAATGAAAATGGTACTAAATTACCAACACCAGATAAATTAGATTAATTAAAAAACTTTATCTCTTTTTAAGAAATAAAGTTTTTTTTGTATTTTTAGGAACATAATTAAATAAAAGGAGAACATATTATGAGTAAAATTTATGAAACAACAGTAACTAATACAGGAGGAAGAACTGGAGAAGTTATTTCATCTGATGGAAAATTTAGTTTAAAGATATCATCACCTACATTAAATTTAGAAGGAACAACAAATCCTGAGCAATTATTTGCAGCAGGATATAGCTCATGTTTTAATGGAGCATTGCAAGCTGTAATGGCTAAAAATAAAGTTTCATTTAAGACAAATGTAACAGCAAAAGTGGCTTTACATAATAACGGAGAATTGAACTTCAATATATCAGTTGATTTGCAAGTTGAAATTATAGGAGCAGATAAAGAAATTGCTGAAAAATTAATGCATGAAGCAGACTTGGTATGTCCTTATTCAAAAGCTTTAAAAAACAATGTAGAAGTTACGTTAAGCCTAAAATAACAAAAAAAAGAACACTTTGTAGGTGTTCTTTTATCTAATAATTTTTATAATATTTTGTTGTTTTTCATTTTGACTTGAAATAGTAAAACTTTTTTTAGCTTTTTCAATTCAATCATTGTTAATATCAAAGTTTGTATAGAAAGTTAAAACAACATCACCAGTTTTTACAACATCACCAGTTTTTTTATTTAAATATATTCCAGCTGAAAAATCTATTAAATCTTCTTTTGTTTTTCTACCTGCTCCAAGTTCCATTGAAAGTAATCCTATAGTTTCAGCATCTTGAGAAATGATGTAACCGTTTTCTTCTGCTAAAACTTCAATTTTGTTCTTAGTTGTAAAATTTTGTTCATAGTTTTTAATTAATTCAAAATTTCCACCTTGAGCTTCAACAAATTCTTGTAAAAAGTGTGCGCACTCACCTGTTTCTAGTTTTTTGTAACAGTCACTTATAGCATCTTCTAATTTATCAAAAATGCCAAGGTCAGTTAAAGTTAAACCAGCAGCTGTACAAACAACTTCTTTTAAATCTTCTGGACCATTATTATTTAAAGTATCTCAAGCTTCCTTAACTTCAATTGCATTTCCTATAGCTTTTCCTAAAGGTTTTTGCATATCAGTAAGAAGAATTGAAACTTTTCTATTATATCCATGCCCAATAGTAATCATTTCGTTTGCTAGTTTTTCAGCGATGTCTATATTTTTCATAAATGCACCAGCTCCAACTTTAACATCTAGAATTAAACTGTCACTATCGATCACTAATTTTTTACTCATAATAGAAGCAGCGATTAAAGGAATAGAATCAACAGTTCCAGTAACATCTCTTAACGCATACATTTTTTTATCAGCAGGAACGATATCATCTGATTGACCTGTGATGCTCATTCCAACTTCATTAATTGTTTTAATGAATTTTTCTTTAGATAATTCACTTGTTCAACCTTTACATGATTCTAATTTATCAATAGTACCACCAGTTACTCCAAGTCCTCTACCAGAAAGTTTACAAACCTTTACTCCATAACTTGCAACTAATGGACTATATACTAAACTTGTTTTATCTCCAACTCCGCCAGTTGAATGCTTATCAGCTTTTAAACCTGTAACTTCACTAACATCATAAACATATCCTGATTCAACATAAGATTGGGTTAATGCTAAAGTTTCTGCTTTGGTCATTCCATTGAAATAAACCGCCATAGCAAAAGCAGCCATTTGATAATCTGTTACATTATTTTTAACGTAACTGTTTATCAATCATTTAATTTCTTCAGCTGATAATTCTATTGAATGTTTCTTTTTTTCTATAATTTCACTAAAACTGTAGTTCATAAGTCTCCTTTTGTAAGAGTGTACAATATTTACACCATTACTCTTTCTACTATATTATAATAGAATAGACATATAAAAAACATAAGGAGTACAAATGGTTTTTGATAAAAATAACAAAGTTTATGGTGAATGAATAAATAACCAAAAATTGGATGATGAGTTGAAAAGCCTTTTAGTAAATGCTACTGATGATGAATTGCATGCAGCATTTGAAGGAATAGAGTTAGAATTTGGAACAGCAGGTATAAGAGGTATTCTTGGAGCAGGACCTGGAAGATTTAACGTTTACACTGTTAAAAAAGTTACTATTGCATTTGCAGAATTATTAAAACAAAATTACCCAAATAGGTTGAATGATGGAATAGTTGTTGGTCATGATAACCGTCATAATTCTAAACAGTTTGCAAAAGTTGTAGCCGAAGTTTTATCAAGCTTTGGGATTAAAGCATATTTATTTAAAGAAAATGAAATGATGCCTACACCTGTTGTTTCATACGCAACTAAATTTTTAAACTGTATTGGAGGTATTGTAATAACAGCATCACATAATCCTTCAGAATATAACGGTTATAAAATATATGATCCATACGGATGTCAATTGCAAGATGAGCAAACAGCAGTTATTGCTAAAAGAATGGATGAAATATCAGATATATTAAGTTGAGATTATGAAGTTAATAATTCCTTAATTGAAGTAGTTAATGAAGAAGTTATTAACAGTTATGTAGATATGATAAAGAACCTAGAATTTTATAAAAATGAACAAAACTCTAAAAAAGATTTAAAAATTATTTTTAGTGCTGTAAATGGAACAGGCACTAAATTTACCCCAAAAATATTACGTGAATCAGGATATGATGTTATTGAAGTTGAAGAACATGCGTTTGAAGATGAAACATTTAAGAATGTTGTAAATCCAAATCCAGAATTTGATCCAGCTTGAAAAATACCTCTTGAATATGGTGTTAAACATGATGCAGATATTATCATCATGAATGATCCTGATGCAGACAGATTTGGTATGGCTATTAAACATAATGGAGAATTTATTAGATTAGATGGAAATCAAACTGGGCCAATATTAATTGATTGAAAATTATCTAATTTAAAACGATTGAATAGCTTTCCAAAAAATCCAGCTTTATACTCAAGCTTTGTAACAAGTGATTTAGGTGATAGAATTGCTAATGAAAAATATGGAGTTAATATTGTAAAAACCTTAACTGGCTTTAAATGAATGGGAAGAGAAATTGCAAAAGAAGTAGATAATGGATTAAATTTTGTATTTGCTTATGAAGAAAGTTATGGCTACGTTATTGATGACTCAGCTAGAGATAAAGATGGAATACAAGCTTCAATTTTAATTGCAGAAGCTGCTTGATTTTATAAGAAACAAAATAAGACATTAGTAGATTACTTAGAAGACTTATTTAAAGAAATGGGTGCATATTACACTTTCACTTTAAATCTAAACTTCAAACCTGAAGAGAAGAAACTAAAAATTGAACCATTAATGAAATCATTAAGATCAACACCATTAACTGATATAGCTGATTTAAAAGTTGTTAATATTGAAGATTACATTGACGGTATGTACAACATGCCTGGTCAGGACTTATTAAAATTTTATTTAGAAGATAAATCTTGATTTGCTGTTCGTCCAAGCGGAACAGAACCAAAATTAAAAATATATTTTATTGGAGTTGGTGAAACTGTGGAAGCAGCCAAAGTTAAAGTTGATAAAATTATTGAAGAACTAAAAATAAAAATGAATATTTAGGAGAAAAGAAATGAAACTAAACAAATATATTGATCACACACTGTTAAAACAGGATGCAACAAAAGCTGAAATCAAACAATTATGTGATGAAGCAATCGAATATGATTTTGCAACAGTATGTGTTAATTCATACTGAACAAGCTATTGTAATGATTTATTAAAAGGAACTAATGTTGGAATTACTAATGTTGTCGGTTTTCCATTAGGAGCATGTACAACTGCTACAAAAGCTTTTGAAGTAACAGAAGCAATTAAAAATGGTGCAACTGAAATTGATATGGTATTAAATATTGGTGCTTTAAAAGATAAAAATTATGAATTAGTTTTAGAAGATATGAAAGCTGTTAAAAAAGCAGCTGGATCACATGTCGTAAAATGTATCATGGAAAATTGTTTACTAACAAGAGAAGAAATCATAAAAGCCTGTGAAATAGCTGTTGAAGCTGGATTAGAATTTGTTAAAACATCAACAGGGTTCTCAAAATCAGGTGCAACATTTGAAGACGTTAAATTAATGAAATCAGTTGTTAAAGATAATGCTTTAGTTAAAGCTGCTGGTGGAGTTAGAACATTTGATGATGCTCAAAAAATGATTGAAGCAGGTGCTGATCGCTTGGGTACAAGTGGTGGTGTTGCTATTATTAAAGGTGAAGAAAACAACGCAAGTTACTAAAACTAGCGTTGTTTTATTTTGCTCATTTTTTATTAAAAATTGGCAAAAAGGCAGCTAAAAGAACATTATATTTTAGCTAAAGTTTATTAAAAAGAACATTTTAGTTGATTTTATAAAGGTCATAGAATATAATATTTTAGCATGTGTATTTTGTGTGCTCATTTACAACACACCGGTAAGGGTTGTTGATGAATGAAAAAATTATTAAAAATGGAGGTTACAATGGCAGAACAAAAAATGAGAATAAAATTAAAAGGCTATGATCACGCAATCATTGATCAAAGCATTTCAAAAATTATTGAAGCTGCTGAAGGAACTGGGGCAAAGGTTAGAGGACCTATCCCATTACCAACAGATAAACAAGTGATTACCATCTTAAGAGCTGTTCACAAGTACAAAGACTCTCGTGAACAATTCGAAATGAGAACACACAAAAGATTATTAGAGATTTTAAATCCAACACCAACTACAATGGACGTATTAAAAAGAGTTCAATTACCAAGTGGTGTAGATATCGAAATCAAATTATAAAAAATACAAATACAAAATTAAGTAACGAAATATACATGATTATCAATTAGGAGGATAAAAAGATGAAAGGAATCTTAGGACGTAAAGTTGAAATGACTCAAGTTTTTACAGCTAACGGGAAATTAGTACCAGTTACTGTAGTTGAAGTTCAACCAAACACTATCTTACAAGTTAAAACTCTTGAAACAAATGGTTACGTTGCTACTCAATTAGGAGTATTCGACAAAAGAGAAAACTTAGTAAACAAACCTGAATTAGGACAATTCAAAAAAGCTAATTCAGTTCCTAAGCGCTTCGTAAAAGAGATCAGAAACATGGAAGGGTTTGAAGTTGGATCAGTAATTTCAGCATCAGACATTTTCGAAACTGGTCAATACGTTGACGTTACAGGAATTTCAAAAGGAAAAGGATTTGCGGGAGCAATCAAAAGACATAACTACTCAAGAGGACCAATGGCTCACGGGTCAGGTTACCACCGTGGTATCGGTTCAATGGGAGCTATTATTAACCGTATTTTCAAATCTAAAAAAATGGCAGGTCACATGGGACATGTTAAACGTACAGTTCAAAACTTAGAAGTAATTGCAATCGATAACAACATTATGTTAGTTAAAGGTTCAATTCCAGGACCAAACAAAGGATTTGTTACAATCAAAGCTAATGTTAAAGGTCTATCAAACACACAAGCAGCAGAATTATTAGTAAGAAACGCACCAGTAGCTACTGAAGCTCCAATCGAAGCACCAGTTGTTGAAGAAGTTGTTTCTACAGAAGAGTAATAGGAGAACAATTATGGAATTAAAAGTATTAAACGTCCAAGGACAAGAAGTTAAAACAATTTCATTAAATGATAGTGTTTGAAATGTGGCACCACATAAACAAGCTATTTATGACACTGTTATTTCACAACAAGCTGCTTTAAGAAAAGGAACTAAAAAAACTAAAACTCGTGCTGAAGTACGTGGTGGTGGTAAAAAACCTTGAAGACAAAAAGGAACTGGACGTGCACGTCAAGGATCAATTAGAGCACCACACTGAAGAGGTGGAGGGGTTACTTTTGGTCCAACACCTGATATTAACTACAAGAAATCAGTAAACAAAAAAGTAAGAGCATTAGCATTTAAATCAGCATTATCAATTAAAGCTAGTGAACAAAATCTTGTAATCGTTGATAAATTCGATTTCGCTAAACCATCAACAAAAGAAATGATTAGCGTAATGAAAAATTTACAAATTGATGATCAAAAAACATTAATCATTACTAAAGAAAATGAAGAATTAGTAATTAAATCTTCAAGTAACATTAAAGGGGTAAAAACTTTACCATCAATCAAATTAAATGTATTTGATATCTTAAATGCAACTAAATTAGTTATGACAGAAGAAGCTGCAATGGCTGTTGAGGGGGTATACGCATAATGCATTTAACAGAAGTAATTAAAAAACCTGTGTTAACTGAAAAATCATTTTTAGGTCACGCAAACGGTGTATATACTTTCTTAGTTGACAGAAGAGCTAATAAAGTTCAAATTAAAAAAACATTCGAAGAAATCTTTGAAGTAAAAGTTGAATCAGTAAGAACAATGAACTATGACGGAAAAGAAAAAAGAATGGGTAGATTTGTCGGAAAAACAAATAACTACAAAAAAGCAATCATCACTTTAAAAGATGGTGAAACATTAGATATTTTAAGTGATTTATAGAAAAAACCTAGCCCATAGGCGACAAATATTATAAATCAAAAAGAAAAAGCTATAGAAAGGGATATTATGGCAATTAAAAAATATAAACCTACGACAAACGGTCGTAGAAATATGACTAGTATTGATTACAAGGCTACTTTAACAACAAGTACTCCTGAAAAATCATTACTAGCTGCTAAAAATTCTAAAGCCGGACGTAACAACCGTGGTTTAATAACTACTCGTCACAAAGGTGGAGGACACAAACAAAAATACAGAATTATTGACTTTAAACGTAATAAAAGAGATGTTGTTGGAACAATCGCTACAATCGAGTATGATCCAAACAGAAATGCATTTATTTGTTTAGTTAATTACTTAGATGGGGAAAAACGTTACATCTTATTTGCAAAAGGAATGACAGTTGGAATGAAAATTGTTGCTTCAGAACATGCAGATATTAAAGTTGGAAATGCAGCTCCATTAAAAAACATTCCTGAAGGGACATTAATTCACAACGTTGAATTAAAACCTGGAAAAGGTGGACAAATGGCTAGAAGTGCTGGAACATCAGTACAAATCTTAGGAAAAGATGATGATGGTAAGTATGTAACTTTACGTTTAACATCTGGAGAAGTAAGAAAAGTTTTAGCTGAATGTTACGCAACAATTGGAGAAGTTGGAAACGAAGAATACAACTTAGTTAATTGAGGAAAAGCTGGACGTAACCGTTGAAGAGGTATTCGTCCAACAGTTCGTGGTTCAGTAATGAACCCTAACGATCACCCACATGGGGGAGGGGAAGGGCGTACTCCAATCGGACGTAAAAGCCCAGTTACTCCATGAGGTAAAAAAGCTCTTGGTGTTAAAACAAGAAACACTAAGAAACCATCAGAGAAACTTATTGTAAGAAAGCGTAATGCTAAGAAATAGGGAAGGAGAATAGAAGACATGGCAAGATCATTAAAAAAAGGACCATTTGTAGACGAAAACTTATTTAAAAAAGCTGAAGTTGCAAAAGATGGAGAAGTTATAAAAACTTGATCACGTAGATCAACTATTTTCCCTGAATTCATCGGTAAAACTTTCGGAGTATACAATGGTAAAGAATTTATTCCCGTGTACGTAACAGAAGATATGGTTGGGCACAAATTAGGAGAATTTGCCCCAACTCGTAAATTCGGTGGTCACGGAGACGACAAAGGTAAGAAATAGAAGAGGTAGGATGACAATATGGAAGCAAAAGCTTATTTAAATATGATTCGTATCTCTCCTAGAAAAGTTAGATTAGTAGCAGATACAATCAGAAACAAACCAGTTGCAGCCGCAATTGCAACATTATACAACTTAGATAAAAGATCTGCTGAGCCAGTATTAAAATTATTAAACTCAGCAATCGCAAACGCAGTTAACAATAATGGAATGGATGCAGATAAATTATTTGTTAAAACTATTTTTGTTAACGAAGGACCAACTTTAAAACGTTTTAGACCAAGAGCTCATGGTAGAGCATACGAAATTTTAAAAAGAACATCACACATAACAATTATTGTTAGTGATGAAAGAATATAGGAAGGACGAGATAATATATGGGACAAAAAGTATCACCTAATGTTTTACGTTTAGGAATCGTTAGAGATTGAGAAGACACTTGATATGCTGAAAAAGATCAATACGTTAAATGATTAGATCAAGATATCAAAATCCGTGAAGGAGTTCTTAAGTTATTAAAAGATGCAGCTGTATCAAAAATTAAAATTGAAAGAACAAACTCAAACATTACTTTAATCATTAGAACTGCTCGTCCAGCTATCGTGCTTGGTCAAGAAGGTAAAAACGTTTCAAATATCGCAACAGCAGTTCAAAAAATTGCTAAAGATAGAAACTTAAAAGTTGAAGTTAAAGTAATTGAAATAAAAAACCCTGATGCAGATGCAACATTAGTTGCAAGATGAATCGGAGAACAAATTACAAACCGTGCTTCATTTAGAACAGTTCAAAAATTAGCTATTAGAAAAGCTTTAAAAGCAGGAGTTAAAGGAATTAAAACTTCTGTAAGTGGACGTTTAGGTGGAGTTGAAATGGCTCGTACAGAAGGGTACATCGAAGGATCAGTACCTCTATCTACATTAAGAGCAGACATTGATTATGCTTTATATGAAGCTCCAACAACATATGGACAAATTGGTGTTAAAGTTTGAATTAACCATGGTGAAGTTATCGGAGGTCAAAGCCAAAGAGTTTCTGAAAAAGCACCAATGAATAATGATAGAAGATTCAACAACAAAAACAACAACAGAGGGGGACGTAAATAATGTTATTACCAAAAAGAACCAAATATCGTAAACCTCATAAAGTTAGTTTTAAAGGAAAAGCAAAAGGAGCTAAAACAATCAACTTTGGTGAATATGGATTAATGTCTCTTGACGGGGCATGAATCGATAACCGTCAAATTGAAGCAGCTCGTATTGCTATGACACGTTATATGAGACGTGATGGAAAAGTTTGAATGAGAATTTTCCCACACATTTCAATGTCAAAAAAACCTGCTGAAGTTAGAATGGGATCTGGAAAAGGGAACCCTGAAAAATGAGTAGCAGTTGTAAAAGAAGGAACAGTTATGTTTGAAATTGCTGGAGTTAGTGAAGAAACTGCAAGAGAAGCTTTACGTCTTGCAATGCACAAATTACCAGTTCGTTGCAAATTCGTTAAAAGAGGTGAAGAATAATGGCAAATAAATTAATGGATGAAATTAGAGCGCTTTCAGTAGAACAATTATTAGAAAGAAACGAAGCTAAAAAAGCTGAGTTATTCGCATTAAAATTTCAAGCTGCTGTTGGAAGTTTAGAACAAACACACCGTATTAAAGAAATTAAAAAAGAAATTGCAAGAATTCAATTAGTAATAGCTGAGAAAGCTAAAGCTGGTGAAGAAGTAAACAAAACTGTTAAAACAAACTATAACCAAGCTGTAACTGAAGCTGAAAAAGCTGGTAAAGAAGTTAGAGCAAAACAACGTAAAATGATCGAAGAATTACAAGCACAATATGAAAACAACGGTGCAAGTAATGATGACGCTATCGCAGAAGCTATGGCTAATGCAGTAGTTGAAGAACAAAATGATGTAAACGAAGGAGAAACTAAATAATGGAAAGAAATAGTAGAAGAATACTAGTTGGTAAAGTTGTATCTGACAAAATGGATAAAACAATTACTGTATTAGTTGAAACTTACAAAAACCACCCAATCTACAAAAAACGTGTTAAGTATTCTAAAAAATATAAAGCACACGACGAACAACAAATTGCTAAAATAGGGGATAAAGTTCAAATTATGGAAACACGTCCTTTATCAAAAACAAAAAACTTCAGATTAGTAAAAGTAGTAGAAAAAGCTGTTTTATAGGAGATAAAGAGATATGATTCAAACATTATCAAAATTAAAAGTAGCAGATAACTCAGGTGCTAAAGAAGTTCGTGTTATTCGTAATTTAGGTGGATCAGTTAGAAAGTTTACAGGAATTGGAGACATCATCGTTTGTTCAGTTCAATCAGCAACTCCAGGAGGAGCTGTTAAAAAAGGTCAAGTTGTTAAAGCTGTTATTGTTAGAACTACTAGAGAATTAAAAAGAGAAGATGGTACATACATCCGTTTCTCAGAAAATGCTGTAGTAATTATTAAAGAAGATAAATCTCCACGTGGAACTCGTATTTTCGGTCCAATTGCACGTGAGATTAAAGAAGCTGGATTTGCAAAAATTGCATCTTTAGCTCCAGAAGTATTATAGGAGGAACCAGAGAATGAGCAAATCAAAAATCTTAGTAGGTGACGTGGTTAAAGTTATCGCTGGTTCACATAAAGGTGAATTAGGACCAATCACTTGAATATCAAAAGATAAAAAATGAGTATCAGTTCAAGGAATTAACTCTTTAAAACATGTTAAACCTTCACAAACTGACTCAGAAGGTGGAATTAAAGAAGTTCCATCAAAAATTAATTTATCAAACGTAGCATTACAAGATCCTAAAAACAAAGATGGTATTTCAAAAGTGGGATATCAAATTGAAGATGGTAAAAAAGTTAGAATTGCAAAAAAATCTAACTCACCATTAAAAAAGGCAAGTAAATAAGAAAGGGACATGAAGAAATGAAATCAAGATTAGAAACTAGATATGCTGAACAAATTGCTCCTGAATTATTTAAAGAATTAGGATATAAATCAGTAATGCAAGTTCCAAAACTTACAAAAATCGTTATTAACATGGGAGTTGGAGATGCTACAACTGATCCAAAAAAACTTGATGCAGCTGTTGTTGAATTAGAACAATTAACTGGTCAAAAACCATTAGTAACAAAAGCAAAAAAATCATTAGCTGTATTTAAATTAAGAGAAGGAATGCCAATTGGTACAAAAGTAACTTTAAGAGGGAAAAAGATGTATGACTTCTTAGACCGTCTAACAAATGTTGCATTACCACGTGTGCGTGACTTCAGAGGGGTTCCAAAAACTTCATTTGATGGATTTGGAAACTACACATTGGGAGTTAAAGAACAAATTATTTTCCCAGAAATTGATTATGATAAAGTTCAAAAATTACGCGGAATGGATATTACAATTGTAACTACTGCAAAAACAAACGAGGAAGCATACAAATTATTAGAAAAATTTGGAATGCCTTTCGCTAAATAATAAAGGGGATTAGGAATAAATGGCTAAAAAATCATTAAAAGTTAAACAAGCTAAACACCAAAAGTTTGGCGTAAGAAACTACACTAGATGTAATAACTGTGGTAGACCACATGCTGTGCTTAAAAAATTTGGAATTTGTCGTCTATGCTTTAGAAAATATGCATACGAAGGTCAAATCCCAGGGATTAGAAAAGCTTCTTGATAATAGGAAATAGAAAGAGTAAAGGAAATAAAAAATGACAACAGACGTAATCGCAGATATGTTAACTAGAATCCGTAATGCAAACCAAAGAATGTTAAAAACTGTTAATATTCCTTCATCAAAAATGAAATTGGAAATTGCAAACATCTTAAAAGAAGAAGGATTCATTTCAAGCTTCACTGTTGAAGGTGAAGTTAAAAAAACTATTACTATTGAATTAAAATATCAAGGAAAACAAAGAGTAATCTCAGGACTTAAAAAGATCTCTAAACCAGGTCTTAGAGTTTATGCACCAGCAAACGAAATCCCACAAGTATTAAACGGTTTAGGAATTGCAATAGTTTCAACATCACAAGGAATCATGACAGGAAAACAAGCTCGTCTATCAAACATTGGTGGAGAAGTATTGGCTTTCGTCTGATAATAGGAGGTAGAGGTAAAATATGTCACGTATAGGAAACAGAATTTTAACTATCCCAGCAGGTGTTGAAGTTAGTGTTGCATCAGACAACACAGTTACAGTAAAAGGGTCAAAGGGAACTTTAACTCAAAAATTCGCAGAAGTAATCACAATCAAAGTTGAAGGAGCAAGTCTTTCAACAACTAGAGCTAATGAAATTAAACATACAAAACAATTACACGGAACAACAAACTCTTTATTACAAGGAATGTTAATTGGTGTAAGCGAAGGGTTCAAAAAAACTCTTGACATCAACGGGGTTGGATATAGAGCAGCTTTAGCTGGAAGTAAATTAAATCTTTCACTAGGATACTCACACCCAGTTGAATACACAATTCCTCAAGGGATTGTAGTAGAATGTCCAAAACCAACTCAAATCATTATTTCAGGTATTGATAAACAAGTTGTAGGACAAGTTGCAGCAGAAATTAGATCATACAGAAGACCAGAACCTTATAAAGGTAAAGGAATTAAGTACTCAGATGAAATCATTATTAGAAAAGAAGGGAAAGCAGCTGGTAAATAATATCAGAGCTTAAGGTTATAGAATTATGAAATATACTAAACAAGAAGCAAGAAAAAGAAGACATTACCGTGTTAGAAGTAAAGTTTCTGGAACTGCTGCTAAACCAAGATTAAATGTTTTCAAATCAAACACTAATTTCTACGCACAAATAATCGACGACACAACTGGAACAACTTTAGTTTCAGCATCATCATTAAACTTGGGATTAAAATCAGGGAACATTGAAGCAGCTAAAAAAGTTGCTGAAGAAATCGCTAAATTGGCAATCGCAAAAAGCATTGTTGATGTAGTATTTGACCGTGGTGGATACTTATACCATGGTAAAGTAAAAGCTTTTGCTGAAGCAGCAAGAGAAAACGGATTGAAATTCTAGAAAGGTAAAGAGTGAGAAATATGGAAAATAAAACAGAAGTAGTAGTAGCTGAAAACGCTAACAATCAAACTCAACCTGAAAGAAAAAAGTTTGATAGAAAACCAAACCGTCGTCCTCAAGGACCAAAACAATTCCAAAAAGATGATTTTGAAGAAAAAGTAGTAACAATTAGACGTGTTACTAAAGTTACAAAAGGTGGACGTCACTTTAGATTCGCAGCAGTTGTTGTTGTTGGAGATAAAAAAGGTCAAGTTGGTTTAGGAACAGGAAAAGCAAACGAAGTTCCTGAAGCAATTAAAAAAGCTGTTAAAGAAGCTAAAAAGAACTTAGTTAGAGTACCTTTAAGAGGGACAACAGTTCCTCATGAAGTGATCGGGCACTTTGGTGCAGGTCAAGTTCTAATTAAACCAGCTAAACCTGGTACTGGAGTTATTGCCGGTGGACCAGCTCGTGCTGTTATTGAATTAGCAGGTATTGCAGACGTTTATGCTAAATCATTAGGTAGAAATAATCCAATAAACATGATTAGAGCTACAATCGATGGTTTATCATCAATGCACACAGCTAAAAAAGTAAACAATTTAAGATTTGGTAAACCAGTTGCTAAAACTGAAAATCCAAAAGTAGAAGAAACTAAATAGGAAAGGAGCATACACAGATTATGAAATTACATGAATTAAAATATACTGAAGGTAGCAAAAAAACTGTTACTAGAGTAGGTAGAGGTATGGCTTCTGGAAAAGGGAAAACTTCTACAAGAGGTCACAAAGGACAAAACTCACGTTCAGGTGGGGGAGTTCGTGTAGGATTTGAAGGGGGACAAACTCCTTTATATAGAAGACTACCAAAAATTGGATTCACTTCTCCAAACCAAAAAGAATATGTTATTTTAAATCTTTCTGACTTAGAAAGACTAAATTTATCATTAGTTGATCATAAGACATTAGTTGAACATAAAGTTATCAAAAACGAAAAACAATTAGTAAAAGTTTTAGGTAATGGTTCAATTACTTCAGCAATTAATGTAAAATTAAACAAAGTTTCAAAATCAGCTCAAGCTGAAATTGAAAAACTTGGAGGAAAAGTAGAGGTGATTTAATATGGCAAAAAAGTTCGCTAAAAAAAGCAAACAATATTCAGCCAAAAAATCACAAAGTAATAATAGCGATTTAAAAACTGGCAACTTCTTTATTAAAAATAAAGATATTCTAGGTAGAATCGCTTTTACTTTATTATTATTAGTGATTATAAGAATCGGAGTATATATTACAGTGCCTGGTATCAGACTAACTTCTGATTATCAAAATGCTATTAACAATTCACAGTTTTTTCAATTACTTTCAACATTAGGTGGAGGTACAATTGGGAGATTCTCAATTTTAGCATTAGGTGTCTCACCATATATTACAGCTTCAATTATTGTTCAGTTGCTTTCAACTGATGTTGTTCCTATTTTAACTAGATGAAATAAGTCTGGTGAAAGAGGAAGAAAAAAATTAGATAAATTAACAAAAGTATTAATGATTCCATTTGCTTTAATGCAAGGGATTGCAACAATATTCACTCTTCAACAACAAGGTGTTATTGAACCAGGTTGATCAAGTGACAATGTATTAGCATCTCCAGCATTTTACTATGTATTAGTACCGCTTGTTATGTTAGCAGGTTCATACTTTATGCTATGAATAGCTGATCAAATTACAATCAAAGGTGTTGGTAATGGTATTTCAATAGTAATCTTTATTGGTATTATTGTTCAATTACCTAACCAAATAAAAGCTACATATGATTTTTGAATACCTTCAAATGAAAGTATTAACGTTTTCTTTGATGGAATAATTAAATTTTCTATTTATATGTTAGTTTTCTTTGTTGTTATATTCTCAGTTGTTCTTATGAATGAAGCCGAACGTAAAGTTCCAATTCAACAAACAGGTAGTGGTTTAATTGATTCAAAAGATCATACACCATATTTACCTTTAAAATTAAATAATGCTGGGGTTATACCAGTTATCTTTGCATCAGCGTTGATTTCTACACCAATTACAATTGCGCAAATTATTGATCCAACTGCTAGCACCTCTACAGTTGATTCTACAAATGCATTTGTAAGGTTTACCCAACATTACCTTTCATTTAATACATGATGAGGAATTGGAATATTTGCCGTAATGATTGTGCTATTTACATTCTTATATGCACAAGTCCAAATTAATCCTGAAAAAATAAGTGAAAACTTTCAAAAATCAGGAACATTCATACCTGGTATTAAGCCAGGTAAAGACACAACCAATTTCTTAAAGGGGACAATTAATCGATTATCTTTATTTGGAGCTATATTCTTAGCAGCAATTGCAGCGTTACCATATGTAATATCTAAATTGACGAATTTACCAAGTCAATTAGCTATTGGGGGAACTGGTTTAATTATTTGTATATCAGTTGCGATTCAAACAACACAACAATTGCAAGGTAGAATTACTCAACATAAATTTATTGAAAGCAAAAAACAAAAATTTACTGAAGAAACCTCAACTAAAACTTCAACTCATATTTGATAAAAGACTCATAGAGGGTCTTTTTTGATTAAACTAAAAATTATTTTTTAGATATAATATAATAGATATGAAAGAGGTATTAATGATGGCTGATAAGCAAAATGTATTTGAAGAATTGTTAAGATTAAAGGAAAACTCATATAGTCCATATTCAAACTTTAAAGTTGCTTGTTTAATTTATTTAAGCAACGGTGAAAAAATAAAGGGTGTAAATATTGAAAATGCTGCATATCCAGCAACTATATGTGCTGAAAGGTCAGCCTTAGCTCAAGTTTATTCTTTAGGTTATAAAAAAAGTGACATAAAGTCTTTAGAATTATACACAGATTCTGAAACATTAGGTTCACCTTGTGGAGTTTGCCGTCAAGTTATTTCTGAATTAGTAGATTGATCTGCAATTATTTCAATTTACAATAAGAATGGGTTTCAGTTAGAAACAAACATTAAAGAGTTGTTGCCACACGCTTTTGAGCCTGCACAACTTATTAAATAAGAGGAGAGAAATATGAATATTATGTTATTAGGTGCCCCAGGTTCAGGGAAAGGCACATTAGCTGAAAAATTAATTAAAAATCAAGGATTCAAACAAATGTCAACTGGAGACTTGATGCGTAAAGAAATAAAAGAAGAAACACCTTTAGGAATTGAATGTGCCAGATACATGAATGAAGGTAAATTAGTTCCTGATGAAGTTACAATGGGGATTGTTAAAAACTTTTTACAAGAGAACCATAATCAATTAATTTTTGATGGCATTCCAAGAACATTAAATCAAGCTAAAATTTTAGAAGAAAACTTAGTTGAATTGAATGCAAAAATTGACAAAGTTATTTACATTGATGTTCCTACTCAAATTCTTTTAGATAGAATTAGTGGAAGATTAATTTGTCCAAAATGTAAAGTAAGTTACCATATTATTAGTAGAAAACCAAGAGCAGAGGGAATCTGTGATAATGACGGTAGTGAACTAGTTCGTAGACCAGATGATGCTCCAGAAAAAGTTAAAGTTAGACTTGAAGCATATGCAAGTGAAACTGCACCATTGGTTGATTACTACAAAAATAAACCAGGGTTTGTACACATTGTTGACAATGCAAATACAACTGCAGAGGAAGTTTATGCAGAAGTTTTAGGAGCTTTATAAATGGCTGTAACAATAAAATCACCACAAGAAATTGATAAAATGCGAGTTGCTGGGCAAGTACTTGCAGAAGCAATTGAAATGTTAAAATCAATGATTAAACCAGGTGTAAATTGTTTAGATTTGGATAAGGAATTTGAAAAATTTATAACTGAAAAAGGATGTAAATCAAACTTCAAAAACTATCATGGATACCCAAAAACAATTTGTGTATCTATCAATGAGCAATTAGTCCACGGAATTCCTCAAGATAGAATTTTAGAAGAGGGAGATATAGTTTCTGTTGATACAGGCTGCATTTATGAAGGATATCATGCTGATAGTGCATTTAGTATGATAGTTGGCATTGCAAAAGATAAAAAACATGATATACTATTAAAAGTCACTGAAGAATGTTTGGATTTAGCTATTAAAGCTTTAGCTCCAGGCGTTCGTATTGGAACTATTGGAAGTATAGTTCAAACTCATGCTGAAAGCTTTGGGTTTGGAGTTCCAAGAGATTATACAGGACACGGAATTGGAACAGAAATGCATGAGGATCCATTCATACCAAATTATGGTAAAAAGGATACCGGAATGCGTTTACAAGCTGGAATGGTTATTTGTATTGAACCAATGATTCAAATGGGAACTTACAAAACAAAACTTGCAGCAGACAATTGAACAGTTCTTTCAGCTGACAAGAGTATGGCTGCTCACTTTGAACACACTATTTTAATTACTGATAGTGGTTATGAAGTATTAACTAAATCAAAAAGATAGGGGTTGTAGTTTATGGCAAAAGAAGCAGAAATGGAATTTGAAGGTACGGTTGTAGAAGTATTACCAAATGCGAAATTCAAAGTACAACTGGAAAACGACATTGTTATTGATGCACACGTGTCAGGTAAAATCCGAATGCATTACATTCGCATCTTACCTGGAGATAAAGTAACAGTCGTTATATCACCTTATGATATGACACGTGGAAGAATTACATATAGAAAAATTGCTAAAAAAGCAGAAGTGTAATTATTAGAAATTGACTTAAGTCAATTTAAATTGTTTAAAAAACAAAAAGAACAAATACGGAGGTTACAGATGAAAGTAAGATCATCAGTCAAAAAAATTTGCGACAAATGTCGTGTTATTAGACGTAAAGGCCGCGTAATGATTATTTGTGCACAACCAAAGCACAAACAAAGACAAGGTTAATTAGTCTAAATATAAAATTATTAGAAATAAATTTTATTTAAGAAAGGAATTAGAGATATGGCTCGTATTAGTGGAGTAGAAATCCCAAACGAAAAAAGAGTTGTAATTTCATTAACATATATTTATGGAATTGGATTATCAACATCTCAAAAAGTTTTATCAAAGTTAAACATCAGTGAAGATGTTCGTACAAAAGATTTAACTGAAGAACAAATTAAAGCAATTTCTACAGAAATTTCAAACTTCAAAGTTGAAGGGGAATTACGTAGAGAAGTATCATTAAACATTAAACGTTTAATGGAAATAGGATGTTACAGAGGATTAAGACACCGTAAAGGATTACCTGTAAGAGGGCAATCTTCAAAAACAAACGCAAGAACTGTTAAAGGTCCAAGAAAAACTGTAGCTAACAAGAAAAAATAGAAGGTAGAAGGAGATTACAAAAATGGCAAAACCAAAAACAAATAATACAAAAAAACGTATTAAGAAAAATATTCCAAAAGGTATCGCTCATATTCACTCTACTTTTAACAATACAATTGTTACTATTAGTGATGAAAAAGGAAACGTACTTTCTTGATCAAGTGCTGGAGCAATCGGGTTTAAAGGTTCTAAAAAATCAACACCTTATGCTGCACAAATGATTTCAGAAGCAGCCGCAAAAGGTGCAATGGATCAAGGTGTTAAATCAGTTCAAGTTGAAGTAAAAGGTCCAGGTCCAGGTCGTGATGCTGCTGTTAGAGCATTAACAATCGTTGGAATGGAAGTGACTTCAATTAAGGATTGTACACCAATCCCTCACAATGGAGTTCGTCCTAAAAAACGCCCAAGAAAATAATTATAGAACAAAGGAGTTTTAGCGAATGAAACAATTTAATAAACCAGAATTCGGAATTGTAAAAGAATCACCAAATAAATTTTACGGTAAGTTTGAAGCAGCTCCTCTTGAAAGAGGATTTGCTGTAACTTTAGGTAATGCTTTAAGAAGAACATTATTATCATCAACACCGGGAGCTAGTGTTTTTGCAATTAAAATTGCTGGAGCACAGCATGAATTTACTTCAATCTCAGGTATTGAAGAAAATGTAACTCGTATCGTTTTAAATGTTAAAAAATTAATATTAAAAATTGATAACGCAATTTACAGTGATGACGAAACTGTTGAACTAAAAGTAGGAACATCTACTATTGGTCCAGTTACTGCAGGAAGTTTAGTTTTACCAGCAGGAGTAGAGGTTTTAAACAAAGACCTTGTTATTGCTAATGTTGCTGAAGGTGGTAATTTAGATTTAGTATTGTATGCTAAAAACTCAAGAGGTTACAAAACTTTCAAAGAAAACAAAGAATTAAAAGATGTAGTGCCAGGAATGATTACAATTGATTCAAACTACTCACCAATTATTAAAGTTGCGTATGGTTCAACACCAATCAACTTAGGTAAAGCTCAAGATTTTGAAAAATTAATCTTGGAAGTAGAAACAGATGGATCAATCTTAGCATCTGATGCAGTCTCATTAGCATCAAAAATTTTGATTTCACACTTTGATGTATTTACTACTTTAGCTGAAGAAGTCGAAGAAGTAGCAATTATGGGTGTTGAAACTGTTGAAGAAAAAGAGTTAGACAAACCTGTTGAAGAATTAGAGTTTACTCAAAGAAGTTTAAACTGCTTAAAACGTGCTGGAATAAGTACATTAAGAGAATTAGTTTCTAAAACTGAAGATGAAATTCAAGATATTAGAAATTTAGGACGTAAGTCATTAAAAGAAATTAAAGATAAAGTTGCGACTTTAGAATTAACATTTAAACAAAATTAAGATTAATAAGGAGGTAAATATATGTCATATATTCAAAAACAAGGTAAGAATACTGCATGAAGAGTAGCTTTAATGCGTAACTTAACTAGTGAATTAATTGTTTCAGAGCGTTTAGAAATTACTGAAACAAGAGCTAAAGAATTAAGAAAACATTTAGATAAAATGGTTACTTTAGCAAAGCGTGGCGATTTACACGCTAGACGTCAAGCTGCTTCATGATTAAGAAATATTGAAGCTAGTTCAAAAGAAGATGTTTTACAAAAATTATTTACAACTATCGCTAAAAAATATAAAGATAGAGATGGTGGATACACACGTATCTTAAAATTAGATAACCGTAAAGGTGATAATGCACCAATGGTTATTATTGAATTAGTTTAGTAATAAAAAATTTAAGGTTAATATGCCTTATTTTTTTTGTCTATTTCGTCTATTTTAATTTATAATTATTATAAACAAAACTTAAAACAGGGGGATAAATTATGGATTCATTGAAAAAATTCAAAGAAACAAAACTTACAGATAAAGATCTTAATGATTTTAAGATCAAACTGCATGCAAAATATGTTGAAATGCTAGAAGCAAATAATAAATTCTTTAAATTCAAAGAAGCTGAAAAACAAGGGAAAATAACAAAAGAGGAATTGACAGAGTATAAAGCTAAATCTTTAGAAGCTAAAAAAGCGTTTAAAGAAATTTGCAAAGAAAGAGCATTTACTGATAATTTAAAAACAATATCAAAAATTTATAACTCAACTACAAGAAAAAATAGTTCAGTTATTTTAGAACAAGCTAAATCAGAATTAAATGAAGCAAAAATTTTAAAAAGAGAAGCTAGAGATTCAATTAAAGATCATGGTAGAGGCGCTCAATTAACAAAACTTGATAAAGTTGCAGTAAAAGTTGAAAACTTAAAGTTTAAATATGCTCCTGATTTTCCTTATGCATTAAATGATGTTAGTTTTGAAATAAATGATGGTGAATATGTTGCTGTCATTGGTCATAATGGAAGTGGTAAATCAACTCTTTCAAAAATGTTAATTGGTGTTCTTTCTGCACAAGAAGGACATGTTAGTATTTATGGTAATGTCGTAACTCAAGACAACTTGGATCAAGCTCGTAAATTCCTTGGAATTGTATTCCAAAACCCTGATAATCAATTTATTGGTTCAAGTGTAGAAGCTGACATTGCATTTGGTTTAGAAAATAAACGTGTTAATCCAAAAGAAATGCAAAAAATAATTTATGACTCAGCTAAAAAAGTTGGAATGGAAAACTTCTTAGATAAAGAACCATTAAACTTATCTGGTGGACAAAAACAAAGAGTTGCTATTGCTAGTGCTCTTGCATTAAACCCTGACATCTTGATTTTTGATGAAGCAACAAGTATGCTTGATCCAAAAGGAAATAGAGAAATAAAAGAAATTATGGTTGAACTAAGGGACAAGATGAAAAAAACAATTATTTCAATTACACACGACATGGATGAAATTCTTAATGCTGATAAAGTTATTGTTATGAATGGTGGGCGTATGGTTAAAATAGGTAAACCAGAAGAAGTTTTAAAAGAAAAAGAATTTTTAAGATCAATTAAATTGGAAATTCCATTCTTGTCTTTAGTTGAAGAAGCTTTAGGTAACGAAGGTATTAAAGTTAAACATAGTCAAAATATGGATGAGTTGGTGAAACAATTATGCAAATAAATAAAAAAGAAATTAAACAAAACTTAAAAAAATGAAATGAAGAAAAAAAGAATGTTAAAAATTTTTCATTTACAGGAGATATTGTTTTAGACAATGTAAGTTATACTTACTCAAGAAAAACTCCATTTGAATTTAGAGCTCTTGATAATGCAAATTTAACAATAGCTGATAAAAAGATAACATGCGTTATTGGTACTACAGGTTCAGGCAAATCAACAATGATTCAATTAACAAATGGATTATTAATTTCTGAAACTGGTCAAACAATTGTTGGGGATTATAAAATACCAGCAGGATTGAAGAAGATAAAAGAAGTTAAAGATTTAAGAAGAGAAGTTGGACTAGTTTTTCAATTCCCAGAATATCAACTTTTTCAAGATACTATTGAAAAAGATATAGCATTTGGTCCTATTCATTTAGGTGCTAATAAAGAAGAAGTTTATAAAAAAATTCCTGATTTATTAGACTTAGTTTCATTACCAAGAGAATACGCAAAAAGATCACCTTTTGAATTATCAGGTGGACAAAAAAGAAGAACTGCCATTGCTGGAATTATTGCAATGGATGGTAAAACTTTAGTACTTGACGAACCAACTGGAGGATTAGATCCAAAAGGTGAAGAAGATTTCATGAATTTATTCTTAAGACTGAACAAAAAACAAGGTAAAAGAATTATTATGGTAACTCATAACATGGACCAAGTTTTAAAAGTAGCTGATGAAGTAATTGTTATGCATGAAGGAAAAGTTATTTCAAAAGGCACACCATTTGAAATATTCTCTAATGAAGATTTATTATCAAAAATTCAAATTGAACCACCAAAATTATACAAGTTAATGTATAAACTAAAAGAACAAGGAACAGATTTATTAAATAAACAAATTAGAACTATTGATGAATTTGCAAAAGCATTTAAAGAAGTAAGAAAGGGGAAATAATATGAGAGTAACATTCGGTAGATATTTACCAAAGAACTCTATTATCCATGCAATGGATCCTAGATTTAAATTGGTAATGATTATCCTATTAATGGTAAGTATATTCTTGCCTATTGGTTTTACAGGTTATATTATTTGTGCTGTTGTTATATTAACAATGTTCGCACTATCTAAATTAAGTTTTAGAATGCTACTTGGATTATTACCACCTGTATTATTTGTATTTATAGTTATCTTTTTAATGAATGCATTCTTAACACACCCTGACCCAAAAATTTTAGAGCAACTTTTAAATGAAGGTAATCAAGTATCTGGAGTTTGAGTAAATAAACTTTCAGGAGGAGCAATAGCTGGTCAATTTTTAACAAATGCTAGCAATATGTCAGACTTACCAGTCGGTTATCAAAACATAGGTTTATTTTATAAGATAGGACCTATTTGATTAAGCGAAAAAGCTTTATATAATGCATTGATAATGACATTTAGAATTTATTTAATGATTTCATTAACTTGTATACTTACAGCTTCAACTTCACCTTTACAATTAACATTAGCAATTGAAGACTTGCTATACCCATTGAAGTGAATTGGAGTACCAGTTTATATACTATCAATGATCATTTCTATTGCCTTACGTATGATTCCTACTTTAATTGATGAAGCTGGAAGAATTATGAAAGCACAGTCTTCAAGAGGAATTGATGTTAAAAACGGTAAACTGAAAGATAAAGTAAAAGGTCTTACTTCATTAATTATTCCTTTATTGGTATCAGCTTTTCAAAAAGCAGAGGATTTATCATATGCTATGGAAGCAAGGGGGTATGACCCTTATTCAAAAAGAACAAGATATATTCAATTTAAATTTAGAGTAATGGACTTAATGTTATTATTATTTGCTTTCGCATTAATGTTATTCTTAATCTTATACTCAGTTGGTGTCTTAGGATTATGACACATTGGGATACCAAGACTTGATACTATAATAGGAATTAAAGCTTACTAATCAAATGTTTAAATTTTTATTAACATTACAATATGATGGTTCAGATTTCCATGGCTGAATTGAACAACCAAATTCTTCAACTATTCAAGGTGAATTAAATAAAGCTATTAGTAAAGTTACAAAAAATGCAAGATTTAAAACAATTGGTGCCAGTAAAACAGATACTGGCGTACATGCGATTGATCAAAAAGTAACTTTAGATTTAGAATTTAATCCAAAATTAGAATTATTTAAAAAAGCAATCAATAAAGCTTTGCCTGAAACTATTAGAATAAGCTCTATTGAAAAAATTGAAAATAATTTTAATATAAGACATGTTTTATATAAAGAATATTCATACACAATCAATGATGGTCAATACAATTTATTAACAAATAGATTTGAACTTAATTGAAGTTTTGGTCAAATAGATGTTAAAAAAATGCAATCAATATTTGATTTATTTGTTGGGGAACATGATTTTAAACTATTTTCGGGCTTAAATAAAAAAGAAATTGAAGTCAATAATATTAAAACAATAAGAAATATTGAATCAATAAAAGTAGTTAGAGTTGATGATAAAGTGATCATCAATTTTAAAGCAAAAGGATTCATTAGATATCAAATTAGAATGATAGTTCAATCAGCATTAAATTGTTATTTAGATAAAAAAATATCTGCAGAGCAAATTCAAGAAAAATTGCAGGGGAAAGGAACTAAACCTCCATTTAATGCCCCTGCTAAAGGACTTAAATTAAACAAAATTGTATTTAACTCATAAAATAGTGTATTATTATGTTAAGGGTGTTGTTAAAACAATATCACTAATGTAATAAACTGATAAAATTATCGTCTGTTTTTGAATAAGCTTAGGCAAAGAAGGAAAACGATATGTTTATGAGTTCACTACAAGCAAGCACCCTAAAAAAGACACATTTGTGTCTTTTTTTTCTTTAATTTGATAAAATTAAATAAATACATTTTAATTCTAAAGGGAAGGTATTAATTATGCATTTTAAAAAAATTTATTTAATGTTAAAAAATTCATTTAAAAATGCCACTAAAAGTAAAACACAATTAATTGGTGTTACTGTTTTAGCTTTTTTACTGTCTTTAACTTTAACTTTAGTTGTTTCAATGAATGTTCGTGTTATCGAAAAATATAAAGAAATGAATGAAAATTCAAGAGTTCATGATGCTGTTATTGATTTAAATCCTTATGATAAAGTAGCAACTGGGGAAAGTGAAGAAACTGAAGAAGCACCAAAAAATCTTGTTGCAGCTCAACAATACTGAATATACAAATTGCAAGAAAAATATTTTGAAGAGTCAAGTGATTTGCAATTTGAGTGATCTAGAACAGAAGCTAGAGAGTTTTCTCAAGTAAAACAAAATGATAATGATTTAACAATTAAAGCAATTACTAAAACAACGCAAAAAAATACTTTCAATAATCAAGAAGTAGATAAATTAGTTATTTTTGAAGGTCAAGATATAGAAACTCACCATCAAGTTGTAATTGACCCGAATTATGCAAAAAATAATGGTATTAAATTAGGTGATGTTATTAGAATACAAGCTGATAACTTAGGTAATTCTTTATTAGTTAGAGATACAGATAATAAACAACTAGCTAATGATGTGAAAGAAATTGAAGGAACAAAAACTGAAATAGACGCAGTTAATGGTAAATACAACACTTACTATTCAAATTATCAGTGATTTCAAGTTGTAGGATTTGGTAGTTCAGCGGATTTTATGTCTCCAATCTTTAATGCATCAACAACATTACCAAGTCGTAGCAAAGAAGTTATGATTTATGTTAACCCATCAGCATTTGGATTAAAATATAACCAAGAATCAAATTTGTATGAATATAATTTAAACCAAAATGGTAATCTAACAGTTTCATCAAATGTAGAAATTGAATCATTTTACTCAATCAAATTCAAAGATGCAAAGAAAGTTAAAAGCACAGGTTTAAAGCAATTTGAGAGTGATTTAAAAGAACTAATTAGAAGAAATTCAAACAATAAAATAGTTTATGGAAAAGAAGATGCAAATTACAGATTTAGCAAAAGAATTCTTTTAATTCAAAAAACTATTCAAACTTATAATATAGCTGCTTTTATAATATTTATTTTAATTTTATTTGTATGCTTGTACACAATATCACTTGTTACAAAAAAACAAATTGAAAAAGCATCAAAACAATTAGGTACATTGAAAGCATTAGGGTACAGAAAACGTGTGCTTGTTTATAATTTTGTTATGCTACCTGTGATTGCATCAATAATTGGTGGATTATTTGGATATATTGTTTCAATAAGCGTTTCAAACACATTAACTAATGAATTTTCAAACTATTTCTCACTTAATTATTCAAAATTTGATTTTGATTGAATTTCATTAGCATTAATGATTGGAGTTATGTGATTTATTTTATCAGCAATATCATTTGTTATAGCTACAATGTTAATGCGCAAATCATCATTAAGTTTAATTACTGCAACTTTTAATCAAAAAACTAGTGCATTTAAAGCTAAGTTAAGAAGTATTCATTTTAGAAAATCATTTGGTTCGAAATTAAGAAAAGCTTTATTAGTAGATGCCTTTGGAAAAATGATGGCGATTGGTTTTGTAGTGCTACTTTCATCAATGTTATTCACAGTTTCATTTGCTGCTCCAGATATCTTAAAAAGAAATGAAAAAGCAACATATACAGGTGTTAAATATAAACAAATAGTTGAATATGCTCAGCCAAGTTATAATAACCCCCTAACTTTTGCTAAAACATTTAATCCTTCAACTAAACAAGATGAAATGGTTTATTCAAAAACTGCTGGTGGATGAACAAGTTTAGCTTTAAGAGACAATGGTGACTTTGATTATGATCAAATCATGACTGATTACTTTAATAATGAAATAAGTGAGAAATACTATTCAATTTTTATTCAAAACTTATTTACTGCATCAAGTGATGGTCAATATGCAATTCCAAACCTTATCGAATTATCATTAGCAAACATGAAACTTTTAAATTTAGAAGGTTCAATATTTGATAGTAACTATTTTAGACAATTATCTAAATATGGTGTACCTGCTGCAAGCAATTCAGATGTATTAGGAAAAATGATTTCCCCTATCATTTTAAAACAATGATTTGATTATCAAAATTTATTTAGTGAAATAAATTCAGCAGAAACATTATATGAAGCAGGAGCTGCAATGCAGACTTTCTACGCTAAATATTCTGAATCAATTGGTTTATCTATTAGTAATGATTTCAGAAGCGATTATGGTACTGAAATGATAAGTGATGAAGATTGAATTAAAATGAGTGAATTTTCTAAAATAAACGTATTTAATGCGTCAAATGGAAATTTAGCAAACCAATATCTAAAAAATAATGAAAATATGTTAAAAACATTATTAAAAACAGAAGATGGTAAAGTTGAATATAAAGATCAAACAAAAGAAGAAAATAAATTTAAATTAACTAATTCAAATTACACAGGAATTGGATCATATAGAATTGCATCAGAACACAATACTGAAGAATCAACTAATGATTATTACTTAGGTTTAAACTTTGATAAAATGGCTGAAGAAAATGATAAAGATAAAGCAACAGAAGCTATTACAGATATGTGAGAATGATTTACATTTTTATTCAATAATCGTGTTGATCAAGCAGTCATTCAATCAGCTTTTTCAAGACCACCTTATTCTGTGAAACAAACTTTAATTAATGCATTTAAATCGGATGATAAAAATTATTCAATGGCATTCAACTTAGTTTCATATGATCCCTCTCAAGAAGCTTTAGGAACAAAAATTCAAGCTGAAAAAAATGGTAAAAACTTTAAAATTTATGGAATTGATAATGATGATAGATTTTTAAATTTAAGAGATTCTAATAATAATGACTTAATTAAACAACTATTTGATTCTAAACAAACAAATGGAATCATTATTAATGAAACACTTGCAAAAACTTTAAATCTTAAAGAAGGACAGGAAGTAGATTTTAATGTTATTCAGAATGAATTACAAGATGCAACAAAAGGTGAAATAGTTCCCTATAAATTAAATGATTGAGATACAAGCAGTTTATGAAATGGAACTGGTGGATTTAAACAAAATTCAAGAACAAACAGTTTAGGTTCTAATATATTAGTAAAAAGACCTGATTTAGATGATAAAAATGCAATTAACTTTATGACAAGTATATCTAAACCAACTGAATATTATAATTCTGTATTAAACGGTAATACAATCATTGGTAATAAAACAACCAATACAAAATTTAAAATTCTTGGTATTCATGAAGGATATGGATCAGCTCAAGCATGAATAAAAAATGATGATGCAAAATCTATTTTAAAATACGATGAAGTTGAAAACTACTTGTGAAAAAATTTCTTTGCAAAACAATGAAACACCCAGTTTGGATATTCAACACTTGATCAATTTAACAATAAAATAATTATTGAAGATAAAGAACAAGAAGAACTAAAAATTTACAATAAAATTAAAGGTTTAGATTTAACAAAGAATGGTCTAGATGATTTAGATTTATTTAAAAACAAATTTATTCAACATCCACAAAATAATGATGAAAAAGAGTTAGGTGAATTAATTCTCAAAATATTTGAAAACCAATACCCGGTTTTCAATTACAAGTATTCTAACAAAACTGATGTTGCTGATTATAATACAGTTATGAGTGTTTCAACAGTATTTGGGGACTATTCTCCAACAGCTTTAAATGGAATGGAAGCTAAATTCAGCGCTACTCACGCAGCATTTGATGGTAGCGGTATTGGAACTGTGGAATGAATATTACCAATTGATTTATCAAAAGATATGTTAGAGGAAATATCACAGTTGATTTTATTATTAATTGCAATAGCGATTGTCTTAATCTTATCTTTAACATTTGTAATTATTTTACTTACAACATCAATTATTATTACTGATAATATAAGGTTTATATCAACAATGAGAGTCTTAGGATATCATGATGCTTATGTTGTTAAAACAGTAATGGGAATGTATTTAATTGTTATATCAACAATGTTTGCTGTGGGATTTGCAGCAGGATGATTCATTTTTGCAAAAGCCGTAAACATTATGTTGCTAAATGGTATTGTTTTACCAATAACATTCCCTATATGATTACCAATTATTGTTTTCTTAGGAATAGTTGGTATTTATGCAATTGCCATTTATGCAGGATATAAACGAATAACAAAAACTAATTCTGTACAAATTTTACAAAACGCAGATCTCTAATTAGAAAGGGTATTTAAATTATGAAAAAAATATTATTAAGTTTGAGTGCTCTGACTATTGGAGCAACTCCAGCTGTATCATTATTAAATGTTGGTCAAAAACAAGTAATTACTCAAGTAACTTCAGAAATTCAAAAGAAAATTGATGAGACTTCTGTTTTATTTAAAGCACCAATTATAACTAATGCTCAAAAACAAAATGCTGATGTTACAACAAATTGATTAAATGATCAAAAAGTAAGTGACATTAGCAATATTGATAGTGCTTTAAGTTATGCAAACTTTAATGCTGAGAAATATGATATGAAATCAGCGCAAAAAACTTTAAATAAAATTTATAAAGACAAAGATTATAAATATAAAAATGAAGATGCAGCATCAGAACTTATATTTGGCGCAGCGGATAAAGGTGTAAGCTTATTAGAAAATTCAATTGATGACGATGGATTAAAAGTTGAAGGCGTTAATGAATTTTTAAATTGAATTTCTTATGTCTCTTTTGTAAGCGGTGGAAGTTTAAAAGCTGATAAATTTGACTCAAGCATATTAAAATTTGCTGATAAAATATCTTTTGTTAAAATGTTCAAACATTATCCAGCTCCAACTTACTCTCAATTGTGAAATGAAGGTGTTCGAACTTATAGAGGTTTAAAATTTTATGCTTTATCAAATTTCAATAGTTTCATGAGTGTCAACTTTGGATTAACAAGTGAAACAGGAGGATGAAATTTTAAAATTCAAGATGAGGGTTCAAGTAATATAGCAAGGAATTTTTTCAATGCATCTTCTGCTATGTACAAAGAAGTATTTTCTAAAGATGATAAAAAAGTATCAAAACATGAGTTTAAATTTACTTCAGATAGTGTAGTTTATTTATTAAACTTTATATATTCATTATCTTATTATATAGATGCATTTAATCAACCAGAATATATGCTTGATCCTTCAATGGTAAGAGATCAAAATCATTTATTTAGTCCTTACAAAACTAATCTTGAAATAATGAATGAAGTTTATAATAAAAATATTTCAAAAGAAAATATTGATAAAAGAAGCTTGAATGGAATATTATCTATTTTTTATGACATTATGTATAAAGGTAGTGACCCCAATGGATATAGATCTTCAAGAGTCTTAAAAATACTATTTCAAGTTGATAATGACATAACTGATGGTAATACAAATCTTAACTTTGATAAAAAAGTCTTTAAGGGAAAACCAAATTCATGAGGTAGTTTAAGTTTTGATGTTGGAGAATGAATGAATAATACAACAGGCTCAAATGGTATTTTTAATATTTTATTTGCATCTCTAGCGACAGGATTTATAAATAATCAAATATCAGGTTTTATTGGTACATTTTTAGGATGATTTAAACTTTCTCCAGAAAATTTAGGTAGTATACTTGCTGGTATAATTAGTTCTATGCTGTCTGGTATAGACATGAGTTACTTTTTCAATAATCTTTCTTCCCAATTAAATTCGACTTTAAAAAATATGTATAGTTGAAGACTACTTGGTATACCAATAGGTGGGCAAATAAAAGAACCACTTGAAAAAGCATTAGCAGGTATGGGATTTGGTAGTGAAAATTCACCAAACAAACCTCATAAATCTGATGATGTAACTGATGACTTTATTGATTATTTAGATAAATCAATTAAAAAATTAAGTAATATAAAAGTTAGTGAAAATTCACCAGACACATGAAGTCTATTTGATAATCTTTTCAATCAACTGCTAAATGAAAAAGGTAGATTGCAATCAATTTTAAAATTATTTAATGTGAATTTACCAATAGATATGTCTAATAAATCAATTAAAGATATTTTTAAAATAAATGTTTTAGGAATATCAATAGGAGATGTTCTAACATTAATTTTAAAAGGATTTGATTCAAGTCTTCCATTGTTTTACAAAATTTTAGGTTTATTGGCTACTGTAACAGGCAGCGATATATCTAATGAATATGATTTCTTTATCAAAGGCCAAGAAAAACCTCTATCATCTATTAATGAGGTTCTTGGTTACACTCCAACAGATGGTAGAACTTCTGATTTAGCAGTTATATGATCAATGATGAAATTTGTAAAAGATGATAATGGAAAAAATAAGGTTTTAGGTATCAGACCTAAAAATTCTAATAATACAGAAGAAGAAAAAATTTGAGGACATAAAGCTTGAAAATATCTTTTAGGATTAAACTATGATGATAAGAGCTACAATCAAGATTCAATCTTGTTTTATGTAAATGAATTATTAACAAATGGATTAACATCTAAAATAATTCAATGACCTGTAAAAATGACTAGAAAGTATATTGATTACAATTTAAGTGATATAACTTTTAATAGAAATAAAAAAATGAATTACTGATCAAGTAAAGATTTATTCTCAACACAATTTGTAAGTTATCAAGAAGATTCTAAACAAGAAGTTTTAAATTACAAGATAATGTATAAAGTTAAGAAAGATGTTTATTACACATATAATGTGTCAGTTTATAAAGAGAACACAAGTTCAAAATATAAAATAAATTCATTTAACAGAATATAAAAAATGCGAATTAATAATTCGCATTTTTATTTTTTATAAAAGGCTTCAATTTGGTATTTAACATTTATTTCTTCTTGATCACTACTTGGAAGTAATAATTTAACAACGTATGTATTATTAACTATTCCATTTTTATAATTAATTTCATATGTTATGTGACTATCTTTTTTACTATCTCTGAAGTTTTCATAGCTAATCATTTTTGTTTTATAATGAATGTAATTTAAATCTTCTAAGTAAGATTGATTTTGTTTGTTATCAAATATATCTGCTATAGTTTTTAAAATGTCATTTATCGCTGACATTATTCCAGTAATCAAATTACCAGTTTCATCGTTTCACAATGTTCCAATAGAATAAAGTATTGTCCCTGGTCTAAATTGATTATAGTCAATTACACCATTATCAAGCTCTACTCCAAGACCCATTATTCATTTAAGACCATCTTTATTTGTAAAAGTTTTTGTAGTTTTTAAACCAAACTTATTACCACCTGGTATTGTAATGCTAATACCAGTATTATCTTTAGTAGAAAGTGCTGTAGCTAATGCTAAGATGTAAGTATATTCCTTACCATCTTCATTTGTAAAAATTAGTTCTGGTGATATTTTGATTTCACCTAAAGTTTGAACAGTGCTTTGACTATTTACAATTTTAAATTCAGAATCTAAGAAAAGAGAAGTATCATTGAAAGCATCTGCAATATTAACTATTTTCGGAGCAACACCTTTACCTAATAATGCAATTAAATAACTTGCCCCTTTTGCACCTAGTCTTAATAAATCACTAAGTTTTAAAGTTTTAGTTAATTGAATATCTATTATTTGTTTTAATGAAATTTTTGGTAATTGAACAGGTAAACTATTTTCTAATCCAAAAATTTCCATTAATTTTCTTATGTCAGTATTAATTAAATATCCTAAAAATTTATTTGTAAAAGGAGCTTCAGAATTTAATAAGTTATCAATTATTGGTTTAACTTTAGTTTTAATAGATGATTGAATAGATTTTATTTGTTCTTCTAAAGATTTACCCTTTATGAAAGTTCAATTTAATAAGTTTTTTAATGAGTCATCTATTTGTTTTATAAATGTTTCAAAGAAATGATCCATATCAATACCAGTTAAAATAGAACTAATTAAACCTGAAACTACTCCACCTATTTGTTCAGAACCCATCCCAATAGAATTTAAGAAATCCATTATTCCACCATCAGGATCAAAAGAAGCAGTATATCCTTTCACTAAACCATCTAGTGAAGAACTTAAAAATGTATTTAATGCTCCATTTTCTGATTTACCATTTGAACCTCATTCACCAATTTTAAAATCTAATGTTTTCTTTTCAAATTTAATTATTTTAGTATCAAAGTCAAGTTTTTGATTTTTAACAGTTATATCATCATCAACTTGGAAAAGTATTTTAAAAGTTCTAAGCAATTTAAAAGATTCTTTATCTTTTTCACCAGAAAATAAATCATAAATAAATTGCATTAAACCATCTACATTAGTTGAATTAATAATTTCTTTATCAATTTTTGAAGAGTTTACTTCATGAATTACTTCTAAGTTAGTTTTATCAATAGAAAATATGTGATTATCATCTAGCATTTCATCAGAATGCAAATTATATTCATCAGTTGTAAAATTTTGAATATATCAGTTTATTCCGAATAAGGCATTCATAAGTAGTGATAAGCTTTCACTTGTAAAATTAATTTCAGGTTTCTCAGCATCTTTGTTATTCATTTTTTCAATTATTAATTTTCAAACACTAGAATTATGTGCATAATATTTTTCGTTTATATTATCTTTATTTTCGCTAATAACAAAAGGTTTTTTTATTTCAACGCTAAACAAGTTAGCAACAAAAGAAGTTAATTCATTTGAGAAATAAATCTTTAAGTCTAAATTAGTTTTAACACCTAGTTTAATCAATTCATTGTAATTAGGAACTTTAACGTCTTTCATTATTTGTAAACTACTTGAAATTTTAGGCATAACTTTTTGAATTGAAGAAATATTATCAGCTTTTAATGAATCTAATAATAAAGGCAATGCAGTATTTCATAAAGTTGGATCAAAATTTACACCAATTAATTTATAAATCTCATTATAAGCTTTTTGGATAGTACTTATTAATTCACTATCACCATTTCCAGTAGTTGGTCTATCAAATTCTTCTTTGCTATAAACTTCATTTTTCATATATTCACTAGATTGTTTTGTATCTAAGAAAGTGTCAAATATTTTAGCCATAGATGTTGTATCTTTTGAATTACTTGTTAAATCCCCAACTTTTAACTTAGAAATATATTTATCAACTGATTGACCATTGTAATTCTCAGAATTGGCTAAAATAGCACCTTTAAAATAATTAGACGTTGAAGAAATTACTTCTGCTAATTTATTATCTATACTTTTTTGAATTGTATCTATATATTTACAAGACACTACCGCCATTGCTGGTGTTGTTGCTAATGAAGCTGCACCAAGCAAAGAAATTAATTTTTTCATTCCTATCATAATAAAATAATTTTACACTTTTTGAAGCTTTTTTACACTAAACATAGATGATTAATATAGAATATTAATATGTGAAAACACTTATAGTTGGGGAAAATGCTATGAAAATAACATGACTTTTATTTAAACAAGGAATAAGAAGTATGTTCAAATTTAAGATTCAATTCATTGTGGTTGTACTGCTTTCTTTTTTTGCGTCTTTTTATCTGGCTTCAACAACAAGCTTAAATTCTAGAATGAACAAGTCATATGATGACATTGTAAGAAATTATGAAAAATTTGATTATTCATATTCTACTAAAGCTAGTGAATCAAATTTATCAACATCAAATAAAACATTATTACCAATCCTAGATTTGATGCCGACTTCAACAAATTATTTTGTTCAAGATAATAAAACAATTCATGATTCTTTTAATGTTGTTTTAAATAACCACGGAATTAAAACAGAAGGTTATGAAGAAAATTTAATAACAAAAACATTTTTTGATCAAAACACTGGAAAACCAACACAAGCTATGAAAAATGTTTGAAACGGTATTCCGTGATATAATTCTTGAAAATTTTTCTCTCTTCTAAAATCTGATCCTAATAAAGGTGAGTTTTTATACTACCCACAAAGTTTTAAAACAAATTTTGGTTCTAATCTAGAAAATTTTGGTGGTGGTGACTATTTTAATGCGTATGCTTCAATGACTTATTTAATAGTTAAAGAAATTTCAGATACTCTTTATAATGAATTATTACTTGATGAACCTAATGAATCTTTTACTCAATCTTTAATTTATAAATATTGAAAAGCAAATGATTTAAAAGTGGAAAAAGATTTTAAAAAAATTGATGCTCCAATTAACCTTAATCAAACAAATAATTTTGATTGAATTTCAGAATATAAAAAACAAGTATCTAGTTTAGGAGAATTCCAACTTTATATTTATAATGCCCTAGAATCAATAGGTTATTTTATAACATATCAAATTAATCAATTTTTAAGTAATTCTTATGCAAGAACTGCTAAATCAATTAATTTTGATTGAAATATTGCTGGAAGTGATGTAGAAAAATCAATACTATATGTAACAAAATTTAATGAAATGGCAGAACAAACACATGAAATGAAAATATTCATGGAATTACATACATCTTCTGGTACTAGTGAAATTACTGGTAAATCTGGTGAAACTGTTGAATCAATTTCAAATTATAATAATGAACTAACTTTTGAATATATTTTTGGAACAAACTTGGCTGATGAGGCTTTAAATACTAATTTTATTGTTAAATATGGGAATGCAGAAAACACTTATCAAATAAAAGGTACGGATAATCAAATAATTGGGAATAATTTAGACGCCAAAAAAGATGGATTAAGAGGTTTAGCAAACCCAACAACAATTAAAAAAGATGAGGAATATAATGAATATTCTATTTCTACAATGAATCTACTAAATCCTTGAGAAAAAAATGATTTAAGTCAAAAATGAGAAAATCAAAATACAGGTAAAAAATATGACTATGAGTATGATGAATCAAAATACGCAACAATGTATGATTGATCAAATATTTATTCAAATAATATTTTTCATCAAAAAATGGCTGCTGAAATAAATGATTTGGACTTATATTTAAGAGAAGAAGCATTTATGTATGACAGAAATACAAAAACTAATTTTAGATTTGTTGTAACAGACGATAATTACGATTATAACTTCAAAGTTACTGCTGGTTTACCGGTTATGCATTCAAGTGAAATTGTAATTTCACAGCAATATGCATTTAAAAATGGATATTCTGTTGGAGACAAAATAAAAATAGGAAATTCAAACTTTATTATTTCTGGTTTTGGTAGTGACGCACTTACATACTATCCACTTGTTGATCCTGAAGTTCCTTTAAGTGACGTTGCAAACTCAGTTATTATTTATGCACCAAAATATGTTATTAATGAAATAATGAAAAATGGTAATGAAAAAGATGTAACATTTACAACTTACTACTTCATTAGAGATAATTTAAAAGATAAAAAAACTATCGGCAAAAGAATGTCTAATTTTGATTCATCTCTTTTATCAAATAAATCAAAATTGTCTGAAAGTTTTATAGACTCAAGGAATGAAAATTTAAATTTTGGAGATAAAAAATCAGCAAATCAAATCAAATTATTTGAAAAAACATACTTTAATTTAAATTGAACACTACAACCCAAAATGTTAGAAATTGTAACAATCATTTCAATTATTACTTCCATTCTTGTATTAATCATGTCTTTTGTTTCAATTGTTTTTGGAATTAAAAAAACAATTGATCATAATTCAAGCCAAATTGGTTTCTTAAAAGCTAAAGGTGTAGATTCATACAGATTATCATTGTCATACATTGGGTATTCAATAATTTTATTATTTATAATAGTTCCGCTAGCATGATTGGCAGCAGGGTTTTTTCAAGAAATAATTACCAAACTTTTTGCTACGTATTTTTCAACAACACTATATGAATTTGTATTTGATTATAAAATCCTATTAATTTTATTAATTGTTTTTGGAATTGGATCATTAATATTGAGTTATTTCATTGCGTTCTTATTAGTTTCAAAAGATGTTATGCAAATTATCAATAAAGAAAGCCAGCAAAGAAAAGTTAGAAATTGACTGCCAAGAAAATTAAATGTTATTAATATAATGGATTTCAAATTTAGATTCCCACTTAAAATATCATTAAGAGGTTCTAAACAAATAGTTATGATAAGTTTTACAGCTTTAATTACAACATTTGTTATAACTTTCTCAGTGCTTACACCTTCAATGCTTAACGTGTATATAAGAGATGCTGGAAAATACTATCAATACAATAATCAATATGTGATGCAAGATCAGTTGACTGGATTACCAACAGCTAAAGCTTCATTAACAGCTTCAAGAGGTTTGCCTACAACAGAAGAACTTTATCAAGAACCAAAAACTCTTTTAGGAAATTCAACAAAAGATCAAATATCTGATATTTATTTTGATAACAATAAGTATTACACTGATTCAAGCTGAGATAGTAGTATATTCCCTCCTATTTTATTAGGTGAAGGATGAACAAATGGGCAATGAACAAAAGATGATTTAAATTGAACTGAAAAATGAATTTTCGATGAAAAATCTTCAACAAGAGATGACACATCAAAATTATTAAAAATGGCAATGCCTGTAATTGGTCAATTAGGTAACTTAAATGGAATAACAATTTCAGCAGGAGAATTTGAAAAAATATCAAGTTATATCTGAAATGCTGAAATAAATCCAAATACAGGAAAATCATATTTTGATGGTCAACAAATAACTCCAAACACATTACAAAATATTTGAGAAATGAAGAAGAACTCTGCAAAAGGAAGTATTGAATTTATTCAAATGGCTTTACAAGTAGCTATGGAAGCTTTAGCAAATTCAAATGATCAAGGTCTGCCTACTATTGAAAGACCAACAGACACAACTTGAAAAGAAGATTTAATTTTATTAGCGTTAGCATTTTTACCAAATGTAGGACAACAATACTTAAAAGATTCTCCTAATAAAGCTTCTCAATTTGGTATTTCTATTAATGCAGAAAATTATACTCCTGGAATTGAAACATTATCTACAGATGTATATACACAAATGAATAATAATTTTGTAAATGTAAATGGATTGAAAGATAATCAAACTGTTTATAATTTAGATTCAATTGATGATAATAAAGTGTTTATTAAAGACCAAGAAACAATTGATAAATTAAATCTATTATTTAATGACAAAGAAAATTATACAGGTGGAGATATTTATTTAAATGATGATTTTAAAATATATGATTCAGATACAAAAGTATTAAATATACCTGTTGTAACAAATCTAAAAAGTTATAAACAACAAAACTTAAACAAATCAGTTCCAATTCAAGGAATGAGTTATAAAACTCTTTCAATTGGAGGAAAAGAAGTTCCTAAAAATGCTTGAATATATGATAATAGAGAAATAACAAATAATCAAAACTTATTTAGTAGTGATTTAAATATGAAAAATGAAGAAGACTGAATTAATCCTTCAAAAATAGATCCAAATAAACTAACATATACTAAGCAATTTAGATACGACGACAATGGAAACATAACATCACTAAATGACCAATCAAAATGATTTATTAATAGTATTGTTAATGATCAATATAATATTGATGGTCTTGATTTTGAAATAAGACCATATTATCACTACAATAACTTAAAATTATTTGTGCCTAGAAACTTAACTGATATAGATTCTCTTTTAAATGGAAAAAACGCTAACACAAGTAAAACATCAAAAAATAGTTCTAGTGATTGAAGATCTAATATTGATATTTGACATGGTTCTGTGTCAAGTGTTGATGTTCCAGAAGAAGTAAAAAAAGCTTGAGGTTCTGAATATGCAAATCAAACTGAATGAGAATGAATTTCACCATTTAGTTTAAATTACAGTAGAAAAATTACTGATCCTAACAGAAAAGGTTGAATTCAAAATATTGATACTGATTTACAACAAATATATACTTGAGCAAGTGACAAAATTGTTGCTAGTGGATCAAGTTCAGATGCAGTTGTTACTGTTTCAAACAAACTTCCATCATTTTTAAGTGATGTTAGAATGCAATCTGTTGATACTATTCAAACATACAACGGAAATATTATTATTGCTGATCAAGATATTCTAAATTTATTAACAAATAAATCTACAGAAAAATACTTACCAGTAGATTATGATTTTTATGGTGATCCAGTTAAACAAATACCAAATGGGAAAATCACAAGTGGTGATCATACAATAACAGTTAATTCAATGAGAAATCCAATAGAACAATTGAACATGATGAGAGAAAATAAAACTTTCTTCATGAAAGATGATTTAATGAATAAATATGAAATCACTGACCAACAAGCTTATAGGAAAGTTCTACAAAACAGAGATTTCAATTCAAAATTCTCTTCATTTGATGAAGCTTATGGAATAACTGGTGGAGTTAAAGGGATTATGGTTGATTCTCCAGGTGTATTTGCTCTTCAAGGAAGCACAGATAGAATTGAAGAAACTTTAGGTATGACTTACAATAAAATTGATTTAGTAAGTACTCAATTGGGTATGATAATAAGCATTAGTGAATCTATCTTACTTGTAGCATTGTTCTTAATTACAGGAATTATAATAATTTCAGTGTTAATCATAACAATTATTTCTGATGTCTACATTATGAAATATCACCGATTCATGGTAACAATGAAAGCGTTAGGATACTCAAATAAAGAAACAATTTTAAATACCATACTTATACCAGCTGTTATATCAACAATATTTGTATTGATTGGTTATCTTGTTGGTAAATGATTATTAGGTTCAATGATGATTCAAGCTCAAAAATTTGGAATATTTATTCCATTGATAACTAATTGATGAGCAACACCATTAATCTTATTAGGTATTATAATTATGTTTGTACTAGCCTTTACTTTCTCTTTAAGAAAACCAATTAAAGATGAGTTAAAAACATTAACTTAGTTAATAAAAAATTTTAAAACAGACTTTGTTCTGTTTTTTTGTTGTTTAACTCTTGAAACCATAAAACAAAAACATGTAAAAAAGTTTATAATATTATAGATATAAAGGAGCATCATGACAAAAGAACAAGCAAGCAAATTAATTAATGATTTACGTATAAAACTTAATGAATGAGCAAAAGAATATTATGTTTTAGATAATCCTAGTATTGATGATGCTGAATATGATAAGGCAATTCATGAACTAATTGATCTTGAGAATCAATTTCCTGATTTAATAACACCAGATTCAATAACACAAAAAGTTGGGGGAATAGTAAGTGATAAATTTGAAAAATACACTCATAAATATCCAATGCTAAGTCTTGGAGATATATTTAGTTGAGATGAGTTTTTAAATTTTAATAAACAAGTAGCTAAAGTAACTGACACTGAAGATAATGAATATACAGCTGAATTAAAAATTGATGGTTTATCAATTTCATTAATTTATAAGGATGGTATTCTGCAAAATGGAGTAACTCGTGGTGATGGAAAAATTGGTGAGAATGTTACAAACAATGTTAAAACAATTAAATCAATTCCACTTTGTATTCCTTCAAAAGATGAAATTGAAATTCGCGGTGAAGTTTTTTTAGCTAAAAAAGAGTTTGCAAAAATCAATGAAGAAAGATTATTAAATGGAGAACAAATTTTTGCTAACCCAAGAAATGCAGCTGCCGGAACATTAAGACAGTTGGATTCTAAAATAGTTGCTGAAAGAAATCTTGATGCTTATTTATACTATTATTTTAATGAAACTAATCCTGAAGAAACACAAATTGAATCTATTAATCAAATTAAAAAGCTTGGATTGAAAACTAATCCTGAAACAAAAATTTGTAAAACATTAGATGAAGTAAAAGCCTACATTGAATACTATACTGAAAAAAGAAATGAATTAGATTATGAAATTGATGGCATTGTTTTTAAGCTAAATGATAAAAATTTACAAGAGGAAGTGGGGTATACAACAAAAACCCCAAAATGAGCAATTGCATATAAATTCCCAGCAGAAGTTAAGCAAACTAAATTATTGGATATTTTCCCAACAGTTGGAAGAACAGGTAAAATCACATACAATGCAAAACTAGAGCCAGTACAAATTGCAGGAACTACTGTTTCAGCTGCATCTTTAAATAACGCAGAATACATAATGGCAAAAGATTTAAGAGTTAATTCAATTGTTAAAGTTAAAAAAGCAGGAGATATTATACCTGAGGTTATTAGTGTGGTAAAAGATGAAAACTTTGAAGTTTTACCAATATGAATAAAAGATGAAAAATGCCCTGCATGTGGAGAACAATTAGAAAAGACGCTAACAGAAGTTGACCAGTTCTGTGTTAACTTTAATTGTCCTGCGCAAATTCTAAGAAGTTTAGAACATTTTGCAAGTAGAGGAGCAGCTAATATAGTTGGTCTTGGTGGGCAAACAATTAAAAAGTTATTTGAAGAAAAAATAATAACTAATATAGCTGATATTTTTAAAGTAGAAGATCATAAAGAAAGCATTATTAATTTTGAAAAATTTGGACAAAAAAGTTTTGACAATTTAGTTGCTTCAATTGAACAAGCAAAAAATAATTCATTTGAAAAAACATTATTTGGATTAGGTATTAGACATGTAGGCTCTAAAACAGCACTTACACTTGCTCAAATATATAAAAACATAGAAGGCTTAAAAACAGCTAGCTATGAGGAATTAAGTTCAATTGACTCAGTTGGAGAAGTTTTAGCAATGTCAATTGTAGATTGATTTAAAATCGAATCTAATTTAAAGTTAATTGAAGATTTAAAATCATTTAATGTTAATTTTGAGTATTTAGGACAAGCTAAAAATACTGACTCAATAATTAGTGATAAATCATTTGTTATAACAGGTACACTTTCCAATTCACGAGATTATTATAAGGATATAATTGAACTTAATAATGGTAAAGTAATAGGGTCTGTATCTAAAAAAACAGATTATGTTTTAGCTGGAGAAAATGCCGGAAGTAAACTAACTAAAGCTCAAGAATTAAATGTTAAGGTCATAAGCGAACAAGAATTTTTTAAAATTTTAAAAGGAGAATAAAATGAAAGATAAAAAGTATTACGAAGAATTAGCTCAAGATTCAATGTTGAAATTCACTGAAAAAGAAATTGATGAAATTGTAGCTAAACAAGAAGACTTAAGAAAAGAATTTGAAAAAGTATTAAAAATTGACACAACAAATGTAAAACCATTATTCTACCCTTATGATGATATACACACATATTTAAGAGATGATAATGAAACAACAACTATTGATCAAAAAAAAATATTAGCAAATGCTCCAACTTGTGAAGGTGATTTTGTGACAATTAAAAAGGTGGTAAAATAATGGACTATAAAAAATTATCAATTTTAGAATTGCATGAAAAATTAATTAATAAAGAAATTAATGTATTGGAATTAACTAAAAACGTTTTAGCAGAAGCAAATAAAATTAAATCATCAAATGCTATTAATAAATTAATTGATGAGAAAGCAATTAACTTTGCAAAAGAAGTAGAAACAAACTCAAATATAAATTCTTTGTTATACGGAATACCATATTTTGCAAAAGATAATTTTGCAACTAAAGATATTGAAACAACATCGTCGTCAAATATTTTAAAAGGCTACATTCCGCCTTTTAATGCAACATCAATTTCTAAATTAGAAAAACAAGGTGCAATTTTAGTGGGAAAAGCTGCTCTTGATGAATTAGGAATGGGTGGAGTTGGTCTTTACTCATGTAATGGAATAATAACTAATCCGGCTGATGATAAAAGAATTGTTGGTGGAAGCAGCAGTGGTAGTGCTTATCTAGTAGCAAAAGGTATTGTTCCATTTGCAACAGGTAGTGATACTGGTGACTCAATCAGAAAACCAGCATCATTTAATAACATTGTTGGTTTCAAACCATCATATGGGGCAATTAGTAGATATGGTTTATTACCATATTCGCCAAGTTTAGATACTGTTGGATTCTTTACAAGAAATGTAACTGACATGGCAATTGTTTGTGATGCAACTTTTGGTTATGATACTAAAGATGCAACTAGTCATGAAAATAATTCAAAAAATATGTTTGAAAAAATTGAAGGTTTAAGCAAAGCGGTTAAATTTGGATATATCAAAAAAGTTATTGATGATTTAAATGAAGACGTTAAAAACGCTTATTACAATTTATTTGAAACTTTAAAATTAAATGGATTTGAAGTTAAAGAAGTTGAATTTAAACAAGAATTATTAGATTCATTATCAGCTATTTATAAAATGATTTCATTTAGTGAATCTGTTTCAACTAATGCAAACTTAGATGGAATTAAATTTGGTCGAAGAGCAACTGGTGCTGATTATGTTGAAATAATAACAAATTCAAGAACTGAAGGATTTGGTGAAGAAGTTAAACAAAGATTCCTTGTAGGAGCATTAAATTTAAATAAAGAAAATCAAACAATTTATTTGAACAAAGCAAAACAAGTTAGAAGACTAATTGTTGAAGAATTGAATAAAGTCTTTAAAGAGATAGACATTCTGATAATTCCCCCAACAGATAAAATAGCGCCATTGATTGAAGAAACAAAAATTAAATCAACACCAGAAAAAGAATATTTAAGCGACATTCTTACTTTAGCTAATTTTAATGGTTCACCATCAATTACTATTCCCTTTTTAAAGGAAGGAAAACTTGGAATTGGTATTAATATAAATGCAAAACCAAAAGAAGATCTTTTATGTTTACAAGCTGCAAAAATGCTTGAAGATATAATTGGTATTAAAAATGAAATAGTGGAGGACTAAGATGAAAAATTTTGAAATAATTATCGGGATTGAAAATCATGTTGAATTAAAAACCAAAACTAAGATGTTTTCATCAGCTCCAGTAAGTTATGGCGAAACTCCGAATACTAATGTAAATGAAACTGACATGGCTTATCCTGGAAGTTTACCAACAATTAACAAAAAAGGAATTGAATTAGCAATTAGAGCATGTAGTGCTTTAAAAATGGAAATAGATACTTTAGTAAAATTTGATCGTAAAAATTACTTTTACCCAGATTTAACTAAAGGTTATCAAATTACCCAACAATATAATCCAATTGGGAAAAATGGTAAATTAATTATAAATATTAATGGTGAAGCAAAGGAAGTTGATATTGAGAGACTTCATATGGAAGAAGATACAGCAAAACAAATTCATAAAGACGATTTAACATATATTGACTATAATAGAGCTGGAACAGGTTTAGTTGAAATTGTAACAAGACCAGTTTTACGAAGTGCTGATGAAGCTTGTGCTTATGTTGAAAAATTAAGAGAAGTATTATTATTCCTAAAAGTTAGTGATGTCAAAATGAATGAAGGAAGTTTAAGAACTGATGTTAATATATCTATTAGACCATATGGGACTAATGAATTTTCAAACAAAGTAGAAATTAAAAACTTAAATTCAATTTCAAATATTAAAAAAGCTATTGAATTTGAAGTTGAACGCCAAACTAAACTGATGTTAAATAATGAAGTAATTATTCAAGAAACACGTAGATTTGATGATACAACAAACTCAACAGTTTCAATGCGTAGTAAATCTGATGCATTAGATTATAAATATTTTAGAGAACCAAACATTATGCCAATTCAACTAGACCAAAATTGAGTAAATGAATGTATTAAAAATTCTCCTGAATTAGCTGATATTAAAAGAGTTAAATATACTAATGAGTATAAGTTGTCTAACAATGATGCAAACATTATATTAACAAGTATTGAAATGTCTGAGTTTTTTGAAGAAGCAATTAAACATACTAAAAACTATACTAAAGTAGCAAATATTTTAATTAGTGATATTCAAGCGCAATTGAATAGTGAAAATATATCAATTGATAAATTGGCATTATCACCAATTCATTTAGCCGAAATGATTAACTTAGTTGATGATTCGGTTATTTCATCAAAACATACAAAAACAATATTACCTATCATTATGAAAGATTCTTCAAAATCTGTAATTGAAATTGTTGAAGAACTAAATATTAAAATGATTAGTGATGAAAATGAAATAACAAATTTAGTAAATCCTATTATTGAAAGTAATATTGAATTGCTTGAACAATATAATGAAAGACCAGAAAGAGTTACAAAAACTATTATGGGTCAATTAATGAAAGTAACTGGTGGGAATGTTAACCCAGAAGCAGGAATGAATATAATTATTAAATTAGTTGAATCAAAATTAAAGTAAAAAAAATGAAGCTCGAGCTTCATTTTTTTATAAGAATTATTTTCTAACAATAGGCCCAGTTAACACTAAGAAACCTAAAATAATAACGACATAGAATCCTATTATTGATCCAACTGCAACTTTAACTCCATCCGCACTTAATAATGTAATGTTACCAGTAATTAATAAGATAACTGAAATTAAAGCAAGTCCAATTGATGCTGAGTTAAATAATCTAGCAAAAGCATCGATTCCTAAGATTCCTAAGATTAATCTAATTACTACAGGAACAATAGCAATACATGCTAATGCTAAAGCAGCTGAAATCATACTGTTTACACTTTTATGTAATTCTTCTAATCCAACATTTCCATATTTAATAACTGATCCACCTTGCTTAGCTCCTAAACCAATTCCAAAAATTGTTACAATAACTAAAAGTGCAAAAGCAGTTGCAGCAATAACTGAAATTAAAGATCATAAATTCTTTTTAGCTCATTCTTTCATAATTTTTCCTCCTTGCATAAAATTATAAATGATAAATTTAAATATGTGTATAAAAAAAGATAGTAAATAACTATCTTATTATTATTTTTTTAATTCTTTTTTATTTTTTTCTGATTTTAAAACATCAATGGTTTCATTAACATTATCATCAAATATAATTGAATCAAACAGATCGTCTGCAGCAGTTGAATCAAATAGGTCATCATCTTTCTTTTTATCATCAATGGACTTATTCATATTTTTATTATTATCGTTTTCAAGTTCTTCAAAAATAACTAATTCATCATTAACATCTTTTTTGTCTTTGGCTCCACCTTGAATTTTTTCTGCCAATTCATTTATAACAGTTGTTCTTGCAAAAACAACAACTTCATCATTTTCCTTTAACTCAGTGTAATCATCAGGTAATAAAATTTTACCTTTACGTCTTATTTGAATTATATTAAAATCTTTTGTTGTTGAAAGACCGGTAGCTAAAATTGTTTTATTGAAGATATTATGATTGTTTACACTTAATGTTGTCGAAACAAAGTCTTCATCAATTGATTGAACATCTACATCCAAATCAATATTAAACATTGATCTAGCTGCAACTATGTTACCAGCTAATGCATCTGGAAGAATAATTTGATTTTCACTCAATCCTAATGCTGTAAGAATCCTTTTATGTTTTTCATCTCTTGCTCTGGCAATAATATTTTCACATTCTAAGTCAATTAAATTTAGAACTGTCATTAATCCTGATTCGATGTTTGTTCCAACTCCAACAATAACAACATCATACGCTTTAATCCCATTTTTAGCTAATGCCATTTTATTAGTTGAATCTAATACAATAACATCAACTCCATATTCGTATTCTGATAAATGCAAGTTTAATTTATCTTCATCATAATCGAAAACTGTAACTTGTTGTTTTTTGTCAACAAGTGTTTTTATTACAGATAAACTGAAATTTGAAACTCCAATAATTGCAATACTTTTTTTCTTTGCCATAATATACACCTTCTCTTGATACTTTAATAATTATACATTTGTAATAATTAAATTGTATAATAATTACTATGAATGGGGGTAATCAAATGACTAGTGAAAGAAATAGGTCAGATAAACCTAATTGATTTAAAATGACAAAAGACAAACAGCAAAAAAACAAATTTGATCCCCAAAAAGCTTTTTTAAAACTTAAAACTTGATGACCATTATCCAAAGTTTCAGGAAGAATATTTTTAATTTATTTATTTATAGTTTTATTTGGTGGATTTTTGTTATGTATTCCTGGAGTAGTTGTTAATAATGACTTAAACGGTTATGACTTTAGATGAGATTATTTAACCGGAATATTTACAGCTTCAAGTGCGTTTAGTGATACTGGGATTAACATTATTGATCCTTCACATGATTACACATTTTGAGGTCAATTAATTTTACTTATCTTAATTGAAATGGGTGGGATTGGAGTTTTAACATTAAAAATTATTTTATTTATTGCCATCAATAAAAAAATTTCACTTAGTGATACTGTGGTTGCTCAATCAGAACGTGGAAATGATGTTAAGTCATCAACTATTGAGTTAATAAAAGATGGATTTATATTTTTAACATTTGTGCAATTAATTGCTGCAGGAGTTTTATTTTTCTTATTTTTCTTTTCAGAACCAGCAAGTGAATCATTAAATCAGGTTATTGGTGCTAATGGTACTCATTCAAACCCAAATTTAAATGTTGTTTCACCTTATCACAATTTTATGAAATCAATTTGATTTGCTATTTTTCACTCAACTAGTGCAATTAATAATGCTGGATATGATTTATTATCAACAAATTCACTTCAACCTTATAATATTGAAGGTCATCAAGCGTATGCTATCCAAATAGTTTTTTTATTGGAATGAGTAATTGGTGGATTAGGTTATCCAACATTCCATGATATTAAAAGAAAATTAAAAGCTAGAAGAGTTGGACAAAAAGTTAGATTTAGTTTATTTACTAAGCTTAACTTCTGGGTTTATTCAATTTTATTTGTTGTAGGGCCTTTATTGGTTTTTGCAAGTGAATATTCAAATCAAGCGAACTCATTGATTTTTAATTACTATACATATGAAACAGATCCATTAACTCAAATGCCAATTAATGTTATTGTAACTCAAGCTAAACCAGGATATGCTGTAGCAATGGATATTATATTTAATACTACTGCTTGTAGAAACGCTGGATTTTCAACTGTTCCTATTAATGATTTTAATGCCTCATCAAAAACAATATTATCTTCATTAATGTTTATAGGTTCAGCGCCATCTTCAACAGCAGGAGGGATTCGAACTACAACATTTGCAATTATTATTCTTTCAACATGAGCAGTTATTAGAAATAAAAGCTACACAAGTGCATTTAAAAAAGTCATTCCTGCTGAAACCGTAAGAAGAAGTTTTTCAGTATTCTTTATTTCTGTACTTATATTAACTATTGTAATTATATTAATTTACTTTGATTCAAACGCTTATTTAACACCCGGTGTTGAAAATGGAGTAGCAGGAGAACTTGTGCAAAATCAAGGTGATGCAAGCATAATTCAAATATTAACTTTGATAACTAGTGCTTATGGAACCGTCGGAATGAATCCTTTCACTCAACATCAAATGTATAACTTTGGTGTATTAACTAAGCTATTGATTATTTTATGTATGTTCTTAGGACAATTAGGAATTTCAAATACATTATTAGCATTTATTAAACCATCAAGAAAAACAAACTTTAAATATTTAGAAGAAGACGTAACAATAGGATAGGAGATATTATGATTATTTTAGATGGAAAAAAAATAGCTTTAAAAAGAAAAAAAGAATTAGCATTAAGAATTTCAAAATATCAAAATCAAGGATTAAGAAAACCTAAATTAGTTGTTATTATGGTTGGCAATGATCCTGCTAGTGAAGTTTATGTTTCTCATAAAATTAAAGTTGCTAATGAAGTAGGAATTGATTCTCAACTTTTAAGGTTTGAAAATAATATTAAAAAAGAAGATTTATATAACAAAATCAATGAACTAAATAAAGATGCAAGTATTGATGGAATATTGCTGCAATTACCGCTACCAATTGATTTTGTTGAAGAAGATTATTTACAAGCAATAACTCCATTAAAAGATGTTGATGGTTTTCATTATATAAATCAAGGAAAAATGTTACAAGGATATGACACTATTTATCCATGTACTCCCTTAGGAATCATTAATTTATTGGAAGAATACAATATTAATATTAATAATAAAGATATTACTTTAATTGGAACAAGCAATATTGTAGGAAAACCTTTAGGAATGATGTTATTAAATAAACAAGCAACTGTAACAATGTGCAACAAAAATACAAAAGATATTAAAAAACACACAATTGGTGCTGATATTATTATTAGCGCCACTGGAAAACAATTTATTATTACTGAAGATATGATCAAAAATGATGCTGTCGTTATAGACGTAGGAATCATAAGAGATCCAATAACTAATAAGCTTGTTGGGGATGTTGATTTTGAAAAAGTTAAATTAAAAGCTAGTTACATAACTCCAGTTCCAGGTGGGGTTGGTCCAATGACGGTCATAACGTTAATGGAAAATACATTTGTTTTATATGAAAAACATATAAGTAAATAGACTAAACACTCAAAAAAAGAGTGTTTTTTTGACATAAAATTAAAAAAAAATAAAAATTACAAAATTTTATTTACAACTTATTTTTTATATGATAATATTTTTATTGTCCCAAGGGATAACAAAATTAAATAATTAACCAATAATTTGTATTTGGCTTTTTAGCTCAGTTGGTAGAGCAACCGGCTGTTAACCGGTTTGTCACAGGTTCAAGTCCTGTAAAAGCCGCCATTACATTTGGCCTGTTGGTGAAGCGGTTAACACACACGGTTTTCATCCGTGGACACACGGGTTCGAACCCCGTACAGGCTACCATTTATTATTGGAGTGCTAGCTCAGTTGGGAGAGCTCCTGCCTTACAAGCAGGCGGTCAGCGGTTCGAGCCCGTTGCACTCCACCATTTTTTTTGTGCTGACTTAGCTCAGTTGGTAGAGCAACTGACTTGTAATCAGTAGGTCGGGGGTTCAAATCCTCTAGTCAGCACCATTGTCAATTTTGAATTAGCACCATTGGTGCTTTTATTTTATTAAAATTTTATTTTTATATTTAACATTGATTATTTAAAAAAATAATGATAATATTTTTATTGTCCAAAGTTAATGACTCGCTAGCTCAGTCGGTAGAGCAACTGGCTTTTAACCAGTGGGTCCGGAGTTCGAGCCTCCGGCGAGTCACCATCCTGCGGGATTGGCGGAATTGGCAGACGCACTAGACTTAGGATCTAGCGTCTTTGACGTAAGGGTTCGAGTCCCTTATCCCGCACCATAAGAAAACAAAACTAGTATACAAATATTGCTAGTTTTTTTATTTGAAAATATAGCTAAATTAACTTTTAAAAAATATTTTAATTAATTTAAAAAAAATATTGCATGCAAAATAAAATTAGTGTATATTTATTATTGTGCCCTTTAAAAGGCACGGAAATGATCTTTGAAAACTAAATAGAACAACAATTGTACAATCCTGTAACAATTTCAAATTGAGTACAGAATAATATACAAAAAATATAATAGTCAGAATCAAAACAATAATTTAAAATGAGAGTTTGATCCTGGCTCAGGATAAACGCTGGCGGCATGCCTAATACATGCAAGTCGAACGGAGGTGCTTGCACCTCAGTGGCGAACGGGTGAGTAACACGTATCTAATCTACCTTCTAGCGGGGGATAACTTTTGGAAACGAAAGGTAATACCGCATGTGGATGTTATTATCGCATGAGAAAACATTCAAAGATCCGTTTGGATCACTAGAAGATGAGGATGCGGCGTATTAGCTAGTAGGCGGGGTAAAGGCCCACCTAGGCGATGATACGTAGCCGAACTGAGAGGTTGATCGGCCACATTGGGACTGAGATACGGCCCAGACTCCTACGGGAGGCAGCAGTAGGGAATTTTTCACAATGGACGAAAGTCTGATGAAGCAATGCCGCGTGAGTGATGACGGCCTTCGGGTTGTAAAGCTCTGTTGTAAGGGAAGAAAAAATAGGAGAGGAAATGCTCTTATCTTGACGGTACCTTACCAGAAAGCCACGGCTAACTATGTGCCAGCAGCCGCGGTAATACATAGGTGGCAAGCGTTATCCGGATTTATTGGGCGTATAGGGTGCGTAGGCGGTTTCGCAAGTTTGAGGTTAAAGCCCGGAGCTCAACTCCGGTTCGCCTTGAAAACTGCGGGACTAGAATATCAGAGAGGTAAGCGGAATTCCATGTGTAGCGGTAAAATGCGTAGATATATGGAAGAACACCAGTGGCGAAAGCGGCTTACTGGCTGATTATTGACGCTGAGGCACGAAAGCGTGGGGAGCAAATAGGATTAGATACCCTAGTAGTCCACGCCGTAAACGTTGAGTACTAAGTATTGGGGATTACCTCAGTGCTGCAGCTAACGCATTAAGTACTCCGCCTGAGTAGTATGCTCGCAAGAGTGAAACTCAAAGGAATTGACGGGGACCCGCACAAGTGGTGGAGCATGTGGTTTAATTCGAAGCAACACGAAGAACCTTACCAGGGCTTGACATACAGTGCAAAGCTACAGAGATGTAGTGGAGGTTAACATTGATACAGGTGGTGCATGGTTGTCGTCAGTTCGTGCCGTGAGGTGTTGGGTTAAGTCCCGCAACGAACGCAACCCTTGTCGTTAGTTACTAACATTAAGTTGAGGACTCTAACGAGACTGCTAGTGTAAGCTAGAGGAAGGTGGGGATGACGTCAAATCATCATGCCCCTTATGTCCTGGGCTACACACGTGCTACAATGGCCGATACAAAGAGTCGCAATCTCGCGAGGGGGAGCTAATCTCAAAAAGTCGGTCTCAGTTCGGATTGAAGTCTGCAACTCGACTTCATGAAGCCGGAATCACTAGTAATCGCGAATCAGCTATGTCGCGGTGAATACGTTCTCGGGTCTTGTACACACCGCCCGTCAAACCACGAGAGTTGGTAATACCAGAAGTACGTTTCCTAACCGTAAGGAAGGCGCGTCCCAAGGTAGGACTAGCGATTGGGGTTAAGTCGTAACAAGGTATCCGTACGGGAACGTGCGGATGGATCACCTCCTTTCTATGGAGATAAAAACAAAACAGATTGACTATTATATGTTCTATTTAGTTTTCAGGGATTATTTAAATATAATCTCTGAAAGAGAATTGTTCTTTGAAAACTGAATATTAGATGAAAAGCATTGTAAAAGATTAAAATAAATCAACAATTTTTAACAAATAAAAATAAATTTTTACTGAATCAATTATCAATTGCTTTAAGATTTTTTCTAAAAAATAGTAAGGGCACATGGTGAATGCCTTGGAAAATGGAGCCGAAGAAGGACGTGATTACCTGCGAAAAGCATCGGGGAGCTGGAAGTGAGCTTTGATCCGGTGATATCCGAATGGGGAAACCCAATACGATTAATCTCGTATTATCCATAAGTGAATACATAGCTTATGAGAAGGGAACCTTGGGAACTGAAACATCTTAGTACCAAGAGGAAAAGAAAATAAATAATGATTCTGTTAGTAGCGGCGAGCGAACGCGGAAGAGGCCAAACCAGTCTACGGGCTGGGGTTGTAGGACATCTTTTTAGAGTTACAAAATCAACATATAGTAGAAGCTACTGGGAAGTAGCGGCATAGAGGGTGATACCCCCGTATACGAAATGTGTTGATCTCTTAGATGGATCCTGAGTACGGCGAAACACGTGAAATTTTGTCGGAATCCGCCGAGACCACTCGGCAAGCCTAAATACTCCCATTTTACCGATAGTGAACCAGTACCGTGAGGGAAAGGTGAAAAGTACCCCGAGAGGGGAGTGAAATAGTTCCTGAAACCATGTGCTTACAAGAAGATAGAGCCCGTTAATGGGTGATATCGTGCTTTTTGTAGAAAGAGCCGGCGAGTTAATGTATCGTGCGAGGTTAAGCAGAATATGCGGAGCCGTAGTGAAAGCGAGCCTTAATAGGGCGTTTAGTACGTTGCATTAGACACGAAACCGGGTGATCTAGCCATGAGCAGGTTGAAGTTTGGGTAAAACCAAATGGAGGACCGAACCGACGTTCGTTGAAATGACCGCGGATGACTTGTGGCTAGCGGTGAAATTCCAATCGAACCCGGAGATAGCTAGTTCTCCCCGAAATATATTTAAGTATAGCGTCGAGGTTTACCACAATGGAGGTAGAGCACTGAATCTATGATGGCCCCACCTAGGGGTACTGAATAGAATTAAACTCCGAATGCCATTGTCGGATACTCGGCAGTCAGAACATGGGTGATAAGGTCCATGCTCGAGAGGGAAACAGCCCAGATCGTCAGCTAAGGTCCCTAAATTTAGGTTAAGTGTGTAAGGATGTGGAATTGCACAGACAGCTAGGATGTTGGCTTAGAAGCAGCCACCATTTAAAGAGTGCGTAACAGCTCACTAGTCGAGTGATTCTGCGCCGAAAATGTACCGGGGCTAAACCTAATACCGAAGCTACGGATTGTATTTTTAATACAGTGATAGGGGAGCGTTCTAATTGTGATGAAGTCAGACTGTGAGGACTGGTGGAACGATTAGAAGTGATTATGCCGGCATGAGTAACGATTGAATGTGAGAATCATTCATACCGTTTGACCAAGGTTTCCTGGGCAAGGTTCGTCCACCCAGGGTTAGTCAGGACCTAAGGCGAGGCCGAAAGGCGTAGTCGATGGACAACAGGTTGATATTCCTGTACCTGCTAGTTAGTGATGGAGTGACGGAGAAAGGTAGTGTATCCCAGGTGATGGATGTCCTGGGTTAAGCACAAAGACGGCAACATAGGCAAATCCGTGTTGTATTAAACGTTGAAGTGTTATGAGGAGTGAACGGTTCGCCTAGTAACGAAGTACATGACCCTACGCTTCCAAGAAAAGCTTCTAACTTAATAACTAGTAGCCTGTACCTATAACGAACACACGTGGTCAAGGAGAAAATCCTAAGGTAAGCGAGATAACTGTAGCTAAGGAACTCTGCAAAATAACTCCGTAACTTCGGAAGAAGGAGTGCTCAACGCAAGTTGAGCCGCAGTGAAGAGGGAGGGGCAACTGTTTAGCAAAAACACAGCTCTCTGCTAAGTCGCAAGACGAAGTATAGGGGGTGACGCCTGCCCAGTGCCGGAAGGTTAAGAGGAGAAGTCAGCGCAAGCGAAGCTTCGAATTGAAGCCCCGGTGAACGGCGGCCGTAACTATAACGGTCCTAAGGTAGCGAAATTCCTTGTCAGGTAAGTTCTGACCCGCACGAAAGGCGTAATGATCCCTTCGCTGTCTCGGCTGCAGACTCGGTGAAATTTTAGTACCGGTGAAGATGCCGGTTACCCGCAACTAGACGGAAAGACCCCGTGGAGCTTTACTATAACTTGATATTGAAATTTGGTATAACGTGTAGAGGATAGGTGGGAGACTTTGAAGCTGGACCGCTAGGGCCAGTGGAGTCAACCTTGGAATACCACCCTCGTTATATTGGATTTCTAACTTCGACCCGTTATCCGGGTTAAGGACAGTGTCTGGTGGGTAGTTTGACTGGGGCGGTCGCCTCCTAAAATGTAACGGAGGCGCTCAAAGTTACACTCAGCATGGTTGGAAATCATGCATAGAGCGCAAAAGTATAAGTGTGATTGACTGTGAGACTTACAAGTCGAACAGGTACGAAAGTAGGATTTAGTGATCCGGCGGTCCCGTGTGGAAGGGCCGTCGCTCAACGGATAAAAGTTACCCCGGGGATAACAGGCTGATCTCCCCCAAGAGTTCACATCGACGGGGAGGTTTGGCACCTCGATGTCGGCTCATCGCATCCTGGAGCTGTAGTCGGTTCCAAGGGTTGGGCTGTTCGCCCATTAAAGCGGTACGCGAGCTGGGTTCAGAACGTCGTGAGACAGTTTGGTCCCTATCTGTTGTGGGCGTAGGAAAATTGAAGAGAGCTGTTCCTAGTACGAGAGGACCGGAATGGACACACCTCTGGTGCTCCTGTTGTCACGCCAGTGGCACAGCAGGGTAGCTATGTGTGGAACGGATAATCGCTGAAGGCATCTAAGCGAGAAGCCTCCTTTAAGATGAATTTTCCCATTTCTTTAGAATGTAAGATCCCTTATAGACTATGAGGTTGATAGGATGGATGTGTAAGTGTCGCGAGGCATTAAGCTAACCATTACTAATAGATCGAGAGAATTTTAGAAAAAAGAAGCAATTGAGTATGTAATCATCTAATATCCAGTTTTCAGAGAACAATTTAAAAAAAGATCTGGTGGTCATAGCGTAGAGGTCACACCTGTTCCCATACCGAACACAGAAGTTAAGCTCTACAGCGTCGACGATATTGCATTGTGAGAAAATAGAACGCTGCCAGTTTGTGAAAGAATCCGTAAGGATTCTTTTTTTATTTAATTATTGATTTATAAGAGTAATATCTTTCATAAATAGAAAGGAAGGCGAAATTCATGACAATTAATGAAATTCTAGATTTACAAATAAATACAGAAAAAGAAACACCTGTTTTTGCGAGTGAGGCGATAATTCAAATAACAATTATTTGTAAAGCATAAAAATTTTTATTTCTTGACTAATGTTTTTAGGCATTAGTCTTTTTATTCATGAATTTAACTTAAAAATGTATAGAAAAAAACGTGATTTAAATTATATTTATTATTTAAACCATAAAACTTTTAATAAAATACCGAAATTAGGATGAAAGATACACTTATCAGCAAATTTAAAAAATTACAAAAAATTATTAAATATTACAAAAAAAATTTGTTTTAAATTTAATTTAAATTTTAAATATCAAACAAGTTATAAAAAAATTATTGAAGATTCGCAAAAACATACAAATAAATTTTCAACAGGAAAATTTATAACTATTTATTGCTTAAATCAAAAGCAATTTATAAATATTATAAATATTTTATATTCAAAAACAAAAGAAATAGAAGGCCCTTTCATTTTTTCTGATAGAAGATTTAAAGATTCAAAATGTATTTACTACAGATATGGGATTTTAAAAGGTGAAAACTGTTATGTTTTCGGTGAAGAAAGATTAATAGAAATGAAAAAAAATCAATATTATTCTGAAAATCTAACAAAACCTTTTTATTTAAACAAAAAAGATCCACTAGAAAGAGAGTACAAAAAATATAATTTTTACAAATTAAAAAAACTTAATAAGGAATATTTTATTAAAAATATCATTAAAGAAAATAATTCAGGTAATGTTTATATGGGTTATTTAGAAAATAAGAAAAAAATAATAATTAGAGAATTTAGACCAAATACACTTTTGGTGAAAAAAAATATAGATTCATTATATTTTGCTAAAAATCTTGAAAAAGTTCAATATAAATGTAATTTACTTAACAAAAGCATATCACCAAAATTAATTGATTCATTTTATGAATGAGAAAATTATTATATTATAGAGGAGTTTATTGAAGGTATAAATTTAAATCAATGAGTGATGACCAATAACCCATTTATATGTAACCAAAATAACCCATCAAATAAGGAAATTAAAAATTATGTTAGTAAATCTCTTGAAATATTTCAAAAAATAGTCAATAAGATTAAAATACTAAAAGATAATAAAATTATTCATGGAGATTTAAAATTAGATAATATAATGATAAAAAATGATGAACCAATATTAATTGATTTTGAATCATCAAATTTTTTGTATGATTTTAAGCCATATTTGAGAAATTCAGAACATAACTATTTTTATAAAAAACAAAGCTGCGATGAAATAAGTTTGCTTTTTATTTTATTGGACTTATTTGCCCCTTTTTCTTTTTTACTTCCTATGCAAAAAGAGATAAAAATTAATGAAAGATTATCTTATGTATGTAATCTTTTTAATATTGATATTCAAATCTTTGAGAAACTTATAAATAAATTAAATAAAAGAACATTAAAAATTACTGACTTTAATTTTTCGACTTTATTTTTATTAAAAAATAACAATAATATTCAAAAAAATAAAATAACACTAAAATATGAAACGAAAACAATGTGAACAAAAAAAACCAAGAAATTATTTTACCCTAAAAATGTATATAATATTCAATTAAATAATTATCAAACAAAATTTTGCAATTTATTTTTATTAAAAAATAATTTTTCAGAAAACACATTTAAAAGTAAATTTAATAATAAAATGCTTAAAGATTATAAAAAAGAAATAATGAAAAAAATAGATTTTCTATTATTTATTAAAGATTTTTCTTTTAAAAATGGATTATCTGGAATAGGTTTTTTTCTTTTAAAAATTTATAATAATGAAGATTTTCAATTAAATAAAATTGTAGAAAAAATTTATTACAGCGCTATTGCTGAAATTGAAAATATTTCAAATTCTTTTAATTTAACTTTCGATTTGGGCATTTCAGGAATTCTCTTTTTTATTTATCATTATGAAAAACAAAATAAATTAAAAAATAATTTTGATTTTTTAGAAATTATAAAAAAAATTGAAAATGAGTTAGTTAATAATTTAAAAAATGGATGTTATGTTACCAAAAATATAGCATCTCCTTATTTTGGTAATGGCACATCAGGAATTCTCTATATTTTGTCACTTTTTAATAAAAACAAAAAAAAGTTTTATTGTAATAAAATATTAGAAATTAATTTGCAGCTTTGCTCAAAAACAGATTTTTTATATGGATTACCAGGCATTTTATTTGTATTGTATAAATTAAGTGAAAGTCAAACATCCTTATTAAAAATAAACGAAATAAAAAAAATTTTAAATACTTTAAAAGACAAAAATGGTTTTTTTAGAGCACAAGTTGAAAATGATCATAGTAACTATTTTTTAAATACACTAATTGGTCCTTACGTTCTTGAAATTATTTTAAAATAAATTTTTAATTGTTATTTTATATTAAAAAGAGTATGATTTCCTTAATATAGAAAAATAAAAGGGATGAATATATGAAAAATGTCTATGCAAAAAATAAAATGGGTATTCTATGGTTTTCTATTCTTGCTTTTATAGCTGCAGCAGCATTAGTATTTTCTGGATACGTTATTAGTTATTTAATAAATACAGCTGTTGATGTAGTCAATGGAGCATCAGAAAAAATGAATTTGCTTTTTATAGAAATTGGTGTTTGTGCTTTATCTTTTGGAATATGCTTATTATTTTCATACTTGCAAACTCAGCAAAAAAATAAAATAATTAAAGAATTTAATTTATATTTAAGAAATAAAGTCTCTAATAAAATTATAAATTTGGATTTAAAAGATTTGGATTCTAAAAATAAAGGAGATCTTATAAGTTGATTAACAAACGATATAAATCAAATAGAAAGTAAAAATTTTGAAAATATGTTTTTATTTATTGAAACATTTTTAACAGCATTTTTAGCAATAATAGCAATATTTTTATTAAATTGAATAACGGGATTAGTAACAATTTTATGTTTTATTATTTTATTAATTGTTCCTTCGCTTTTACAAAAATCCATGGTTAAAATAGTAAACAAAGTTTCGTTAAAACAAGAAGAATTTTCTTCAAAAGTTGAAGATGTAATTTCGGGATATAGAGAATTTTTATATAATGATAAAACAGAAATCTTTAGTGAAATAATCAGTCAAAAGAGTTTTGAACTAGAAACTTATAAACAAAAAAATAAAAATATTGAAAATTTACAGATAACTGGAATTAATTCAATTGGTGCTATTTGTCAAATTGGTCTTGTTATAATGACTGTTATATTAGCTTCATATAAAATAGCACCAATAGGATTAGTTTTTGCTGTTCCTCAATTGGCTGGAAATTTTTTAGGTAATGCGCAAAGATCGCTAGGAGCTTTTTTTGGCTTATTAGGAAGCAAAGAATTGTTTAAAAAATTCATTTTTAAAAATACAGAACTTAAGATCAATGAAATTGAGCCTTTTAACTCAATTAAAATTAAAAACTTAAATTTAAGTATTAATGAAAATAATTTATATAATAGTTTAAATTTTGAAATTAAAAAGGGTAAGAAATATTTAATTTCAGGTAGAAGTGGTGTGGGTAAAAGCACACTTATGAAAATTTTATTTGGCCTAATATCTGAATATGATGGTGAAATTCTTTGAAATAATGATTTAAATTTATTAAAAATTAGTAGCAAACAAATTTGAAATCAAATTTATTATGTTCAACAGGAAACAATTATTTTTGATGCAAGTTTTAAAGAAAATATTACTTTATTCGATTCGTCAATTAGTGATAAAGAAATTTTTAATATTGTTAAACTAGTTAATTTACAAGAGTTAGTATCAAAAAACAACAATATTTTATCATTTAAATGCAAAGATATTTCTAAAGGTGAAGCTCAAAGAATCGCAATAGGTAGAGCACTGTTATCAAATAAAAAAGTTATTTATTTAGATGAACCTACAGCTAGTTTAGATAAAAGTAATACTGAATTAATAGAGAATTTAATTCTAAAAAACTCTGATTTAACAGTTTTATTTATTTCACATACTTCTGATATTCAAAATCAAATGTTTGACAAGGTTATAAAGTTGTAATAGTGAAATGAAAGATCTTAAAAACAATTTTAAAAATACGAATTAAAAATGTAACTGCAACACTTATCAAAAAATAATCTGATAGAAATTTCAGTTTCTTTGATACAAAAAAGCAACTTGCGACTGATTAAAGCCCAAAAAAGTTAGGATCAATAATTATAAAAACAATTTTAAATGAAAAACTATCTATAAAGTGTTAAAAAAGTTTGTTTCTTTTATAGCTAAAAAATTGAATAAAAATTGATCAACAATTTTCTGAGGAAATAAAAGAAATAGACCGCAATTATTTAGAAACCAAAGATGTGCAGTTTTCTTATAGACATTAACAATATTTGTTCATTAAAATGAAAGAAACAAATTAAAATAAAATCTAAAAGACTTACTTTTACCTAGATTTTGATGAAAAAAATTCAATAAATATGAGCATTGTCTATAAGAAATTTCAAAAATGAATTTAATTCCTATTACTTATAAACCTAAAAATATTAATCAAAGAAAAAATATTAGTCATTTTAATTGATTTAGTTATTAGCTGTAATGTAGTTTGAAAATCATAATCATACTATTTTAAAAGAGTTACCATAGAAGGGTTTGCAATTAAAATGGGAAATAAAACCATGAAGCATGCAAATAAAAAAATATGAATTAATTGCAAAAGAAAATTTAAATATTAAATCAATTACAAAAAACAATAGAAAAGAATTTAGTCTTCTGCATGAAGTTGTGCAAGAACTTAACCTATGACGTTATACATGTAGTACATATACCTCTTATGAAAAAGATACTGATGAAAACGTTAATAAATTAATCAGATGATATTTACATAAGAAAACTAATTTTAAAAGATCCTAATATAATTTAAATATTAAATGAAATAAATAAATTTTTTCATTTGCAAAATTCTGAACTACAAATCAGCTTATGAATTTTAGAAACATTCGCTTAGAAGCTCTGCACTTCCAATTTTAATATGTATTTGAAAATTATTTTAATGTTTATTTGATAAAATAATTAAATAGAAAAAGGAAAAGCATGAAATGAAAAAAATTATAGCATTTAGTGATTGTGATGGAACTTTATTATTTGATGATTACAAGTTTTCTGATTATACAATTAACACAGTTAAAAATATTTATGAAAATGGAAGTTACTTAATTCCAGTTACAGCCAGAACTTTAAAAAACTTAAAAAATATAGCAAAACAATTAAAAATTGATGAGCTTGGGGGTATTATTGCTGGTAATAATGGAGCTCAAATTTTTGATTTTAAAACTGGAAAATATATACTAAATAAAACAGTAGACAAAAACATTATTAATGAAGTATTTGATTTATATTACACAGAAGCTGATGAAGAAAAAGAATGCAAAGTTAATTTTGCTTCTGAAGAAATTGTATATTCATTTGGTGAATCAGAAAACACCAAAAAATGAGCAGAAATTATGGAACAACAATTTAAAGTTATTTCAAAATCAAATGAAATTGTAGAAGATATCGTAAGTATTTCTATAATAACTAAAAAAGGAACAGATTTAGATACTTATTTACATCATTTTAATAAAATAAAATCAAAATATGGAAATGACTACAGAATTGATAATTACCATAACAGAGTAATAAGTATTGCTCCAAAAGATATTGATAAAGGATATGCTGTTGAAATAATTAATAAATATTTAAACAATACAGGTCAATATGAAACTTATGGTTTTGGAGATAGTTACAATGATTTTCCTTTAATAGCAGCAGTTGATTATGGAATAGCTATGAAAAATGGATTAGATGAATTAAAAGAAACAGCTTATGATATTACTGAATACCCAAATTATCAAGACGGTGTAGCAAGATACATTAATGACAAAATTTTTAAAAAATAAAAATTTAAACAATATTTTAATCATAGTAAAAAAGAAAAAGAATAGTGAATTTTAATGGCTGAAATTATAATACTTAGCTCTTTATTCTTTATCCCGCTTTTTTTAAATAGCGGATGAATCATATATATTAGAAATACTTATTTTGTAAAAAATAGGTATTTTTATTTATAATAGAACTATAGAGAATTTAAGAGGAAAAAATATGTACGCTTTTGATTATGAAGATATTCAACTTATACCAAACATGTGTGTTGTAAATTCGAGGAGTGAATGTAACACTTCTGTAACACTAGGGAAACATACTTTTAAAATGCCTGTTGTTCCAGCAAATATGGCAACAGTTATTAATGAAGAATTATCTGTTATGTTAGCAGAAAAAAACTATTTTTATGTAATGCATAGATTTGATTTTGATGCTGTTTCATTTATAAAAAAAATGAAAGAAAAGAAATTAATATCATCAATTAGTGTTGGTGTTAAAGAACAAGATTTTAAAATGATTAATGAATTAACTAAATTAAATTTAATACCTGATTATATAACTATTGATATTGCTCATGGACACGCAAATAGCGTAAAAGAAATGATCCAACATATTAGAACTAAAATGGGAGATCAGACTTTTATTATTGCAGGTAATGTTGCAACCCCACAAGCAGTAAGAGATTTAGAACACTGAGGAGCAGATGCAACAAAAGTTGGTGTAGGTCCAGGAAAAGTTTGTATCACTAAATTAAAAACAGGTTTTGGAACAGGTGGATGACAACTTGGAGCAATTAAATGATGTAGTAAAGCTGCAACAAAACCAATCATTGCAGATGGAGGTTTAAGAGTTAATGGTGATATTGCTAAATCAATTAGATTTGGAGCTACAATGTGTATGATAGGAAGTTTATTTGCAGCTCATGAAGAATCACCAGGAAAAAATGTAACAGTTGATGGTGTTTTATTTAAAGAGTACTATGGAAGTGCAAGTGAATATAACAAAGGTGAAAAAAGATACGTAGAAGGGAAAAAGGAACTTATTAAAGTACGTGGGAAATTAATGGACACTTACAAAGAAATGGAAGAAGATTTACAATCATCTATTTCATATGCAGGTGGTAAAACATTAAAAGCTATTAAAAAAGTAGACTACGTAATTTTAAAGACAAGTAACTTTTAATTTTAAAAATGAATAATTTAAAAAATAGTGAAAGATTAAATGAAAATATAAAAGTTATAACAAAACAAAAGTTAGGTATTAAAGAAATAGCAACTATATTTGATGTTTCTGAGCAAACAATAAGATTTTATGATTCAAAAGGTTTGCTGCCATTTTTTGAAAGAGAAGATAATAATTACAGATATACAACAGTTGAAAATTTGCAATGATTTAAAATGGTTTTCTTGCTAAGATCTGCCGGAATGGAAATAAAAAACATAAGAGAATATATAAATTTATGTATGGAAGGTGATTCAACTGTTCCTCAAAGACTAAAAATCATTCAAAACCAAAAAAAAGATTTAATTTCAAAAATCAAAGGCTTACAATCTGAGCTTGAATTGTTAGCAAGCAAAGAAGAACATTATAAAAAAATTCTTGAAGAAAACATATTGGATGAATGAAATCCAGTTAATTTCGAAGAAATAATACAAAAAAAATTAAAATAACATTTTTTGCTTGCACTATAGTTACTATAATGTTTTAGAATCAATTTATAATCATATAAAGGAGATTTTGAAATGAAAAATAAAGTATGATTCGTAACAGGAGCTGGGCAAGGAATTGGTTTAGTAGTTACAAAAGAATTATTAAAAAAAGGACATAAAGTTATTGCGACAAGTCGTAATAAAGATAAAATTGAACAAGCTATTGGAGCTAACGAAAATTTATTAGCTTTATCAGTAGATATCAAAGATTTAAAAGCAGTTGAAAAAGCAGTTGCTTCAGGAGTAGAAAAATTTGGTGGGATTGACATCTTATTAAATAATGCTGGTTACTCACAAATGTGAACTTTTGAAGAAACAGATATGGAAGATGTAAAAGGAAACATTGAAACTAACTTAATTGGTACTTTAAATGTTACTCATGCAGTTTTACCAGTAATGCGTAAACAAAAACATGGACACATTTACATAACTTCATCAGCTTGAGGATATGGTACTGTTCCTTACAACAGTGTTTATGCTGTAGTTAAATTTGGTTTAGATGGATTTGCAGAATCAATTAGCCATGAATTAAAAACTGTAGGAATTAGTATTTCAAGTATTAAACCTGGAGGAGTAAGAACAAACTTCTTAACTTCAGACTCTTTACAAACAGGAAAATCAACAATTGAAGAATATGCAGCAGGTAGAGATGAATGAGTTAACACAGTTAAATCATGAAACGGTTACCAAGACGGAAATCCACAAAAATATGCAGAATTTATTATTGGATTAACAGAAAATGAATCTGTACCACCAATGCATATATTTGCAGGAAGAGATGCTTATGAAATTGCTAAAAATAAAATTTCAGCAGTTCAAAAAGATATGGATGAATTAGAAGCACAAGCAACTAACTTACATTTTGAAAATTAATTAAGGATATATAAAAAATGAAAAACAATGTATGATTTATAACTGGAGCAAGTCAAGGATTTGGTCTAGGGATAACAAAAAAACTTTTAGAGCAAGGACATAAAGTTGCTGCTACAACTAGAAATCCCCAAAAACTAATTGATGAACTAGGAGCAAATAAAAACTTACTAGCTTTAAAAGTAGATCTTTCAAACCAAAAAGAAATAGACGATGCTGTTGCAAAAACTGTATCAGAATTTGGATCAATTGACATCTTATTAAATAATGCTGGTTATGGTCAATTATGAACATTTGAAGAATCAACAGACAAACAAATTAGAGAATGTTTTGAAGTAAATTTCTTTGGAACAATCAATGTAACTCGTTCAGTTTTACCAGTGATGCGTAAACAAAAGTATGGACATATATTTACAACTTCATCAATTTGAGGATATGTAGGTGTTCCATATAATAGTACTTATGCAGCTGTTAAGTTTGCGACTGATGGTTGAACTGAATCAATCAGTCACGAATTAAAACCATTAGGTATAACTGTGTCATGTATAAAACCAGGTGGATTCAGAACAAATTTCTTAAGTTCAGGATCATTAATTACTGGAGAAGAAACAATTTCAGATTATAAAGAGGGAAGAGACACATGATTCAATAATCTAGCTTCTTTTGATAAACAACAGGATGGAGATCCTGAAAGATATTGTGACTTTGTAATTGATATTACTAAAGGTGACAAAGTCCCTCCAGTTCATATTTTTACAGGTAGAGATTCATATGAATACGCTGAAAATAAAATAAAACAAATAAAAGAAGATATGGAAATTCTTAAAACTGAAGCAACTGATTTACACGTAAGATAAAAGAAACCAACTATGTTGGTTTTTTTATTATTTATTTCATTTTTTCTCCTTAAAACATAGAGCATAAAAACAAGATGTTTAGTATAATTAGAAAGTATTCTTATTTTATGAAAGAAGGGGTAATATGAAAAGAATTGGAGTTTTAACTTCAGGAGGAGATGCACCTGGAATGAACAATGCAATTGCTGGAGTTGTTAAAGCAGCTGAAGCTCAAGGCATTGAAGTTTATGGTGTAAGAGATGGATATAAAGGTTTAATTAATGGTTGATTTGAAAAATTAGATTCTAAATTTGCTTTAGAAATTATTTCAAAAGGTGGGACTGTTTTAGGTTCAGCTAGATTACCAGAATTCAAAGAAGAAAGTGTAAGACAAAAAGCTGTTGATCAATTAAAAGCTCATGACATTGAAGCATTAGTTGTAATTGGTGGAGATGGAAGTTACATGGGAGCTCAAAGATTAACAGAAATGGGAATTAATTGTATTGGTTTACCTGGAACAATCGATAATGATATTGTTTCAAGTGATTACACAATTGGATTTGATACAGCATTAAATACAGTTATTGAATCAATTGAAAAAGTTCGAGATACTATGCAATCACACAATCGTGCAGCTGTAATTGAAGTTATGGGAAATGGTTGTGGTGACTTAGTTACTTATGCAGCTATCGCAACTCAAGCAGAAATATTTTCGCCAAGTGAAAGTAAATTAACTATTGAACAAATTTGTGAACAAGCTAAAAAGTTCGCTGAAGTAAACCATAGAAGTTTAATTATTTTAGTTAGCGAAAAACAATTTGATGCTAATGAATTAGCGAAAAAAGTTGAAGAAGCAAGCGGTTATGTAACAAGAGCAACAATTTTAGGTCACGTTCAAAGAGGTGGACGCCCATCAGGAATGGATCGTTATTTAGCTTTCACAGCAGCACTTTACGCGGTTGAAAAATTAATTGAAGGTAAAGGTGGATTATACATTGGTCTAAGTGAAAACAAACTTGTTGCAAGAGATATTGAGTCAACATTGAATATGCCAAAGCCAGATAAGACAGAATTTATCGAAAAAATAAGATTATTGAACGCAAAGATATCAAAATAGGAAAAAATAATTTAAAATATATATTGAAAAAGTACATAGGAGAAAAAAATAAATGAACAAGAAAGAATTACAAGCACGTGTAAAACGTACTAAAATTATTACTACAACTGGTCCTTCAACAAATGAACCAGAACAAATAAAAGAATTATTTGAAAATGGAATGACAACAATCCGTTTGAATTTTTCACATGGTGATTATGAAGAACAAGGATACAGAATTGCTGGAGCAAAAAAAGTTAGAGAAGAATTAGGAAAACCTATTTCAATCTTATTAGATACAAAGGGACCAGAAATTCGTGTTGGTAAATTTGTAGACGGAAAACAAGAAGTAGTTGCAAACCAAGCAATTACAATTTACACAGATGCTGAATCATTCAAAAACAAAGAATGTTTATCAGGAGAAATGACAGTTGCATACGATATGTCAGTTGACCTAAAAATTGGAGATACAATTTTAATTGATGATGGTAAATTGGAAATGACTGTTGAAGAAGTTAAACCAGGTGTAGTTAAAGCTGTTGCTTTCAATAATCACTTAGTTAAAACTAACAAACGTGTTAATTTACCAGGTGTTGATTTCTCAATGCCATTCTTAGCACAAAAAGATATCAACGATATTAAATATGGAGTAGAACAAGGTGTTGACTACATTGCTGCATCATTTGTTAACTCTGCTGAAAATGTAAAAGAAATCCGTGATATTTTAGCAGAAGCTAATGGATCAGATATTCAAATTATTTCAAAAATTGAATCACAAGTTGGAATTGATAACATTGATGCAATTATTGAAGCATCAGATGGAATTATGATAGCTCGTGGAGACTTAGGATTAGAAATTCCTTACTACGATGTACCATACTGAGAAAAAATTATTATCAGAAAATGTCGTGAAGCAGGTAAAGTTGTTATTGTTGCTACTCAAATGTTAGAAACTATGACAGAAAACCCAGCACCTACAAGAGCTGAAGTTACTGACGTTTACTTTGCTACTGAATTAGGAGCAGATGCTACAATGTTATCAGGAGAATCAGCAGCTGGAGATTATCCATTCATTACTGTAAATACAATGGCTACAATTAACAAACGTGCTGAAATTGAATTCTACAAAAAAGCCTACTACCAAACTCAATTAGAAAACGCTAAAAATTCAACTAGTGGACCACGTGCTGATATAGCAATGGACTTAGCTGAAAGAACTCGTGATGGACAATATGAATTTGCTGTTGTTTTATCAAGAACTGGAGCTTTATTAAAAACTATTTCAAAATTCAGACCAAACGTAACTATTTTAGGGGTAAGTGAATCAGAAAGATTATGAACTGCATTTGGTGTATGACACTCAATCTTCATGAATAAAACTGCTAACTTATTAGAATTAGAAGAAAATATTGCTCAAATCTCAGAAATTGCAAAATTATGAGGTGCAAAATCAGGATCAAAAATCTTAGTTGTAAGAAACAAAGATATTCGTGAAATAACAGTAGTTTAATTCAAATTAAATAATAAAAAAACTACCGAAAGGTAGATTTTTTTTACTTGTTAAACTATTTTTTCAAGAGCAGCTTTTGAAACTTTGTTTTTAAATCACTTTTGATTACCAAAAATATAAGCAGGTCCACCAATTGACTGTTTTGCTCATTTTTTAAAGTTAAATGAATCTGTATGTTTAACTATTTTTCCATTTACGACTTCCATTTTTGAATCTACAACATTAGTTACTTTTCTTTTTTTAGGGCCAAATAAATATGTCGCTGTTCATCTAACAAAAATATCTTCATTTTCTTTTATAATTTCATATGAAACTTCAAATTTTGATTCTTTTTTATTTGAAAGCAATGACTTTCACATATTAGTTACTTGTTTATTATTAAGATCTTTAAAAATGGGGTCATTAAAAATAATTGATTGATCATATAAACTATTCATTTTTTTAGAATTGCCTTTAGTAAATGCCTCATAAAATTCTTTTAAAACTAATTCTTTTTCCATTTTAATTCTCCCTTTAGTTTTTTTGCACAAATAAAGTATATAACTTTTATAATCAAAAGAAAATATTGTATAATTATTTTTGTAAAGTGAATATTAATTAACATTTTGGACACGATACTATTGATTCTTTTAAAGAGAGTTGTTGGTGCTGAAAAACAATAAAGATAGATAGTCATTACTACCAAATAAATAATGTTACGTTGGGTGCGATAAACCTTGAATTAAGGTATTAAATTTTTTAATTTAGTACGAATTAGGATGGTACCGCGTTTAAAACGCTCCTAAATAAATAGGGGCGTTTTTGTTTTTTTAAGGAGGAAAAAGTATGAAAATAAAATTATTAGACGGATCAATTAAAGAATTTGATCAAGCAATGAACGTTAAATCAATAGCTGAAGCTATTGCAATAAGTCTGAAAAAAGCAACAACAGCTGCAAAAGTTAATGGAAGATATGTTTCAGTTGATTATATTGTTGGAAAAGATTCAACTTTAGAATTAATAACAACTAAACATGAAGATTTTTATAAAACTTTAAACTACACTGCCGCTTTTGTAACAGGAGTAGCTATTTCAGAATTATTTAAAGATGTTAAATTGGCAAAAGTATTGTATAAAGAAGACGAATTAGAATATGGTATCACTTTTGAAGTTGAACCACGAATTGGTTTAGAAGAAATGCAAAACATTCAAAATAAAGTTAACCAAATTATTAAAAACGATTCTATTATTTCTAGAGAAATGGAATTAAAGGAAGCAGAAGAATTATTTAATGATAATGAATACCAAAAACATTTAGCAAAAGAAATGTTTAAAACTTATGGAGAAGTTAGTGTCTACACTTTAAATGGTGTATCAATAGTTTCAAAACATCCAATAGCTTTAAATTTAAAAAATATTAAAGTTGTTGAAGTTCAACAATTAACTGGTGAATACTGATTAAATCATTCAGATAACATTATGCTGCAAAAAATTCATGGTATGGCTGCTGAAAGCATTGAAACATTAACTGCTAAAAAAGATATTTTAGAAGACAGAAGAAGCAGGGACCACAGAATTATTAATAAGACTTTGAAAATATTTGGTTTTGATCATTTAGTTGGACCAGGATTACCCTTATGAATGCCAAATGGAACAATTATTAAAGAACAAATTAAAAATTTCATTAAGGAAAAAGAATGAGAATATGACTATATAAATGTGACTACACCAGTTATTGGTACAGTTGAATTGTATAAAAAATCTGGGCACTGAGATCACTATGGTGAAGACATGTTTCAACCATTTAATGGTGGTAGTGGAAGCGATGAACAATTTATTCTAAGACCAATGAACTGTCCACACCACGTTGCTGTTTATAAACAAGAGCAAAGAAGTTATAGAGACTTACCTTTAAGAATTGCAGAACATGCTTTACAACATAGATATGAATCAAGTGGTAGTCTAACAGGTTTAGAACGTGTAAGGGCTATGGAATTAACAGATAGTCATATTTTTGTAAGACCAGATCAAGTTGAAGCTGAATTTAAATCAATTTACAAAATGATTAATGAAGTGTTACAAACATTTAATATTCAAATTGATTACTTAAGTTTAAGTTTAAGAGATCCTGAAGATAAAGTTAAATATTATCAAGATGATAAAATGTGAGATGAAGCAGAAGCGGCTTTAGAAAAAGTGCTACAAGACTTAAAAATTGATTATAAAAAATGCATCGGAGAAGCAGCATTCTATGGTCCTAAATTAGATATTCAAATTAAAACTGCTCAAAATCATGAAATTACAGTTTCAACAATTCAATTAGACTTCTTATTACCCAAAAAGTTTGATGTAACATATGTTGATCAAAATCAAGAATTTAAAGCACCGATTATGATTCATAGAGGTGTTATTGGAACTTATGAACGTTTTATAGCAACATTATTAGAACAAACTAAAGGTGTATTACCTTTATGATTAGCACCAAACCAAGTTGAAATTATACCTGTTGGTAGCGAAGAAAATATTGCATATGCGCAAGAAGTAAGAAAATATTTGAAAAAGGACTTTGTTAGAACACATGTTGATTTAAGGGATGAACGCTTAAGCTATAAAATACGTGATGCTCAAACAAGTAAAATACCATATCAGTTAGTTATTGGAGATCAGGAAAGAAAAGATAATTTAGTAACTTATCGCCAATATGGTAGTGAGCAACAAACTACAGTCAAACTAGAAGAATTTAAAAATATGATATTAGATTTAATTTGTAATAAGAAATAGTTTGATATAAACTATAAATACAAAGAAACAAAGGAGAATATAATTATGGCAGAAATGATTAAAGTTTCATCAAAAGAAGAGTTCGATAAAATTATTAGTGAAGGGAAAACATTTGTTGATTTTAATGCAACATGATGTGGGCCTTGTAAAATGCAAATGCCTTTAGTGCATATGCTAGCTCAAAAAACAGAAGGTATTAAATTTATTGATTTGGACGTAGATTTAGTTCCTGAGGTTGCACAACAATACCAAGTTATGTCAATTCCAACTTTAATGTTATTTGAAGAAGGAAAAGAAGCAAAGAAAAATGTAGGATTTATGGATCCAACAAAATTAGAAAACTTTATTAAATAATTTCAAAAAGACCTAGGTCTTTTTTATTTGGAAAAAAATCCATTTTTTACTATATAATTAAATAAAAATAAAGAAAATTAAATCCAAATTTTGGTTTTTTTTGGTTTTTTTTGGTAATATGAAGTTAGAAAGGGATATATGATTAAAAAACAAAGACAAACAATAATTTTAAATTTTTTAAAGGGTAAGAAAATTGTTGCTGTTGAAACCCTTTCAAATGAATTAAAAATTCCACTTACAACTTTAAGAAGAGACTTAACTGAACTTGAAGAATTAAATAAAATAGTTAAGTTGCATGGTGGAGTTGAGTACAAGGAACCAGCATTTATCTATGAAGATTTTTTTGAAAAGAAAATTAAAGATAATGTTAAAGAAAAAGAAACAATTGCCAATAAAGCAATAAAAAAAATTAACAAGAATGATTCAATATTTATTGATTCAGGATCTAATGGTTATTTTATTGCTAAGAACTTAAAAGCTGACCTCAATTTACAAATAGTAACCAATTCTATTTATAATGTTTTGGAACTAGTAAAAAACGGTCACGAGAATGTTTACTTACTTGGTGGTAAGTTTACAAATGTAACAGGAGCTATTTTAGGATTTGAAGCTCTTGAGGCCTTAAAAAACTATATTTTTGACAAAGCATTTTTAGGAGTAAATGCTGTAGATGAAGAAGGATTCATTTACACAACAAGTCCAGAACATGCTCAAATAAAAATTGAGGTAATAAAAAATTCAAGAGAAAGCTATGGATTAGCTGATTCAAGCAAAATGGATCGAAAATCCTTTTATAAATTTGCTGACAAAGAATCAATTAAATTAATATAAAAAGAGGAAAAAAATGATATATACAGTTACATTAAATCCTGCTTTAGATCATATAATTGAAACTGATGGATTTAATATCGGAGAAACAAATTATTACAAAAATGAATATGTAGTAATTGGTGGTAAAGGTATTAATGTTTCTATAGTTTTAAATAATTTAGAAGCAGAAGTTTTATCAACTGGTATCTTGGGTTCAAACAATAAAAGTTCATTTTTAGAAAAGTTTCAAGAAAACAAACTGAACAATGAATTCTTTATAAACAAAGGTGCCACAAGAACAAATTTGAAAATAAAAAATTTAGCTAAATTTGAAGAAACTGAATTAAATGGTTTAGGATCAACAGTTAGCTTAGAAATAATAAATAAATTAAAAGATTTTTTAAGAAAAAACTTAAAAAACGGTGATATTCTAGTAGCAGCTGGAAGTATACCAGCTGGTGTTGAAAATAATATTTATGAAGAAATAGGAAATATTGCAAATGAGAAGAGTGCAATATTCATCTTAGATACTTCAAAAGAAAGTATGCTAAATGGATTAAAAGCAAAACCCTACTTAATAAAACCTAATGTTGAAGAAATTTGTGAAATATTAAGTTTACCATTCAAAGAATACTCATTTGAAGAAGTGACAGAAATGGTTCAAAAATTAAAATCATTAGGTGCTAAAAACGTTTTATTAAGCAGAGGAAGCAAAGGAAGTTATTTTTTTGCAGAAGATAACTCGATTTATGAAACAGGAATTGCTAAAGGTAAATTAGTTAATTCAGTTGGATCAGGTGATAGTATGATTGCGGGATTCACATATGGATTATATAAAAATTTATCAGTTGAAGAGTGTTTACAATTTGGTGCAGCAGCAGGTGGAGCAACAGCTTTTACTGAATGACTTGGATTAAAAGACGACATTTTAAGACTAAAAGAAGAAATTAAAGTTAACAAAATAAAATAGGAGACAATTATGGAATTAAAAGATTTATTTAAATCTAAAGTTTCAGTCTTTCAAGCAGATTTAAAATCAAAAAAAGAAGTTATTGATTTTTTAGTTGATAAATTATCATCACAAAAAATGATAGCTAACAAAAAAACTTTTAAAGATGCGATTTTAAAAAGAGAAGGAGAAGCATCAACAGGTATGGGTGATGGAATTGGTATTCCTCACGCAATTAACAATACAGTTAAAGAACCTTGTATTGCTTTCTTAAGTTTAAAATCACCGATAGACTGACAAAGTTTAGATAACAAACCAGTAGACCTAATCTTTATGATTGCTACAAATGATGAAAAAGGTGAAGCACACTTGGGTGCATTGGCTGATTTATCAAAATTCTTAATGAAACCTGAATTTCAAGAGGCATTAAGAAGTGCAAAAACTTTTAAAGATCTTTCAAAAGCTTTTGACATAGATTCACAAACTAAAAAAATTGAAGCACAAGATGGGAAATATGATGTTATTGGTATAACAGCATGTCCAACAGGGATTGCTCATACATATTTAGCAGAAGAAAAATTAATTGAGTATGCTACAGAATTAGGTTTAAGTGTAAAAATTGAAACTCAAGGACGTAGAGGAACTGAAAATAAATTAACTCAAGAAGATGTTGATAATGCTAAGGTGATTATTTTAGCTCACGACAAAAACTTACAAGGTATGGGTAGATTTAGTGGTAAACAAGTAATTGATACAACTACTAAAGATGCAATTTTTAATGGAAAACAATTAATTGAGGAATTTGGAAAAACAGATAAAACTACTACAGCAAAAGCTGTATCTTCAAAAGATGATGAAGTAAGTGATGATTTTTCATTAAAAAAATTCGCGCAAGTTAAAGGAAACTTACTAGCCGGAGTTTCAAGAATGTTACCATTTGTTGTTGCTGGAGGGATAATATTAGGAATTGGATTCTTAATTGACTTCGCAGCAGGTAATGGAAATGTTCCAGGAATGACTGGTGCAACATTTGATTATTGATATAACAATATATATGATAAATCTAAAGTTGATATGTTAACAGAATGAACTAATTATTGAATGGGTAATTTTGGAACTCATAGTCAAGTTGCTGGCTGATTCTCAGCCATTGGAAAAACAGGTATGATGATGATGGTTCCTGTTTTAGCGGCGTATATTTCATATACAATTGTTGGTCCGCAAGGATTAATGCCAGGTTTCATTGCAGGTATACTTGCAGATGGAACAGGTGGATTTGCATATGCAAATAAACCGGGTGGTTGATCAGGATTATGATCAGTATTATTTCCTTTAAATGAAAAAGGAGAAACTATAATTCCTATGCAATCAGGATTTATTGGGGGTATGGTTGGTGCATATGTGGCAGCCCTTATAGTTTTTGGATTAACATTGGGATTCAAAAAATTCAAAAAATCTTTCCATGGAGTAAGAGATATAGTTCTAATTCCTGTATTATCACTTTTAGGTATTTCTTTAGCGATGTTTGCTTTAAATATTCCTTTAGGTTATACAATGTATGGTCTACAACAATTCTTAAAATTACTAGCTGATCATAATTTATTAATATTATTAGGAGCTATCCTAGGATTAATGATGTGTATTGATATGGGGGGACCAATCAATAAAATAGCTTATGTAACTGGAACTTTATCAGTTTCTGGTGGTTTAGGTAACGATCCTTTAATAACTGTTACAATGGCAGCTGCTATGGCTGGTGGAATGGTTCCACCTCTAGGAATTGCATTGTGTACTTTATTATTTAGAAATGCATGAACAACAAAAGAAAAAGATTCAGCAAAAGCTAACTGACTAATGGGAGCATTCTTTATTTCAGAAGGAGCTATACCATTCATGGTAACTGATCCAAAAAGAATTTCAGTTTCTGCAATGGCTGGTGGAACAATCACTGGTTTAATTGTTGGTGGATGTAAAATTACTTTAGGAGCACCTCATGGTGGAATAGCAGTATTCCCGTTATTAAAATCTGGATTACTTGGAACAAACCCAGAACAAATGAATTCAGGTGGAGCAATTGGTTTAGGTGTAGGTTTATACATCTTAGCAATCGTTGTTGGTACAGTAGTTATGGCAACAATCTTAGGATTTTGAAAAACATATGATATTAAAAAAGGTAAATTAGTTATTACCAATTAATATTTAAATAAAAACCTTATTTATTTAAGGTTTTTTTCTTTCCAAAAAACTCTATATTTTTTTTCAAGGAGTAAAATAATTTATAAATGAGAAAAAATACATAAAATGGAAAGAGAAAGGTACTTATTAATGGATTTAAAAACTCCTATAGTAGAATTATCAAATGTATCAAAAATATATAATAAACAAATTTGAGCATTAAAGAAAATTGACTTAAAATTATATCGCGGTGAATGTATTTCACTTTTAGGTTCTAATGGTAGTGGTAAAACAACTTTACTAAGAATTATTGCAAATAATTTAAAAAACACAACAGGAACTATTAATTATAATTTAGAAGAAGAAAATATTTTAAGGGCCATTGGGTTGCAAAAAAGAGAACAAGCATGGCCAAACGGATTTAAAGTAAAAGATATAAATGACTTATGAATTAGAATATATGACATAAATGATCTAGAATGAATTAATAAATTAAAAGATGTTTTTGGTGTCAACGAAATTGAAGAAAAATATCTTAATAAACTATCAATTGTAAGATTACAAATATACGCAATTTTCTTAGCTTTTATCTCAAAACCTGAGTTAGTTTTAATTGATGAATTATCATCAGATATAGACTTTAGATATGAAGAAAAAATCACTAATTTTTTAAAAGAATACTTAGTTGAAGGCAATACAGTTGTTTTAAATAGTCCAAGTTATTATTTTTTAGAAAACTTAACAGATAGAGTAGTTTATTTAAATGATGGTGAAATCTTTGAAGATCTATCGATTAAAGAAGTGAAAAAAGAATATAAATCTGTAATGGAATATACTAAGTCTATATTTAAAGAAGAACTTATAGCAGAAAAGAAAATCAAAAACAAAAGTAAATTTTTCTCTACAATGAATAGTAAGACAGAAACATATTCAAACAACTTACAATCAATAATTGAACAGCTTGAAGTTCAAGAAAATCATAACGAAAAAGTTTTAAATAGACTAAAAGAAGTTTACTTTAGCATTTTAGATTTAAAGACTAGTATTGATAACTTGTCTGTTTCATATATTAATGCAAATGCTATAAAAATTATTTCTAAAAAAATCAAGATAACTATTAAATTAATAAATAAATTAACTATTAATTATAGATATAAAAAATACCATAAAACTTTAAATGCCATTGAAAAATTCTTAAGCAAAGAGTTAAAAAGAACTTTTGCAAATGATAAAGTTATTGTAAATGGAGATGTTTTAAGCATCACTATGTCTGATTCAGAAAAAAAACAGTTAGATAAACTTAAAGAAAAATACATTAAAGAAGAACAAAAAATAATTAGAAGAAAAATTTTAAAACAACAGTTTAAAAAAGAAAAGAAATTAAAAGATAAACTAGTTCAGAATTCTTTAAAAGAGGACACAACTGATGAAATCAAATAAGAATTTCAGAATTTTTTTAAGACTAATGAAGGCTCAAACTTTCAACTATATTACAGATCCTATAAATATCATTTTAGGGGTTGTTTTGACAACAGTAACAATGTTGTGTTGAGTAGCTTTTAAGCCACATGATGCAGAATCAGGTCTTTTAGCTGATAGTTTTGTTTTAGCATCAGCAATTGGGATTTCTTCTATTAGAAACTCACAATATAATTTAAACTTAACATTAGCTGATTGAAGAGAAACAAGATTCATCAGAAACTTATTAACAACACCAGTTTCTAAAAGAATTTTATATTCTTCAATCTTATGTTTTAACTGAATAGTTAATATTTTAGTTACATTACTTTTAATTTCTTTAGCAATGTTATTTAGTTCACAAAGACAAGTGATTTCTGATGTTGAATGAGGGCCATTTTTATTAGGTTTTGTTTTAAATATTTTACTTTCAAATGTGATAGCTTTATTTTTATCAACAACATTTAAAAACAAAGAATATGTATTTATTATTTCTTTATTATCATACTTCGGACCAATGTATTTATTAGGTTTAGGTATTCCCTGAAACGTAGTTGGTCAAATACCGGTAATTAATATTTTAACTTACATTGCTCCGCATAGATACACATTGCACTTAATGCAAGCAGCGTGAGTTGGAAATGCATCAAATATGGCTTTCCCAGGTGTAGAAGCAAGTTCATGATTAGGGCAACATGGTTTTGGTTATGGAGGAAACGGATGATGACTACCAGCAGTTATTTCAATTAGTTTTATTATTTTATTTGCTCTAGCTTTCTATATGCGTTTAAAAAATAATTACCAATTTGGAATAAGAAAATATTCAAAATTTAAAGGTATCAAAAAACATACAAATAATATTGAGTTAATTAAAAAAACAAGTTCAATTGATGAGTTAAAAGCATTAGTAGAAATAGCTGGTTTAAATTATAAAGAAGAAAAAACTAAAAAACGCAATAAGATTAAAACAATTAAACCTAGCAAAAAGCGAGGTGGTAAATAATGAAATCAGCAAAATTTAAAAAAGAATATAAAGTTTTTAGTATGTTATTTGTTATTCAAACTAAACATTGATTTAAAAATCCACTAAATATATTTTTGGGTGTTTTTATTTCTTTTTACACAATGTTATGCTGATTAGCATTCAAAAATAATGATCCATTTTTATTAGTCTCAGGTATTTGTGTAGCTATGGTTAGAAACTCAATGTACATTTATTTAAGAACAATAAATGATTGAAGAGGAAAAAACTTTGTTGATAAAATGAGTATGAGTGATATTAACAATAAAACAAAACATGCTTCGCTGTTGGCGTTTAACTTTGTATCAACATTTATTATTTGTTTAGTATTATTTTTATTATCAATGATACTATTTCCAGCTCAGTGAACCTATATAGAGAACATGAATGCATTGATGGTGATTTTTGGCTTACTAATTTGTTGAATTACATGTTATGTAATTGCATTATTTTTATACACTTTCATTAAGAACACAAAGTGAACAGTAATGATTGGTTTATTAATTTATTTTTCAACCATGTATTTTTTAGGTTTAGGATTTCCATTTCAAACTATTGTTGAACAACAATGACTAAATTACATATTATATTTACATCCAATGAGATATTCAATTAATATAGTTCAAGCAGGATTTGTTAACCAACCAAATTTCCACTATATAAATGAAGCATTGAGAATCAATGTTGACTTCGGATATGCAGAAAAAAAATGATTGCCTTATTTTTTAGCACTAATAACAATTAGTGGGTATATAATTTGTTTAGTGTCAAAAAGAATAGTTGATTCAAACTATAAATTTAGATCAAAAAATAAAATAAAGAGATTGAGGGCAGAATCAAAACTTTATATTAAAAAGATTAATGAAACAAATGATATAGAGTTTTTAAAAAGATTAAGAGAAGATAGAAGACAAAGGGATTAAAAAAATGAAATGTTACAACACAAATTGTAAAAATGATGCAAGTGCATCATTTGCAGAAAAAATACTAGATGTTAACTCAACACAAAACAAGTGATTAACAACTGAACCAGTTTACAAAAGAATCACGTTATATTACTGTCATGATTGCATGCAAACAGTATTAAACAACTTAAGAGGACAAAAAAAATAATCTCATAGGTATTGCATTGCAGTTTTTTTTGATACAAAAAAAAGTAAATCTGAATGACTAAAACATAAAGAAGTCACTGTGAATAATTATAAACAAATATCTTTAAAAGAAAGAGCATTAATTGAATATCTATTAAATGTTCAAAATAAATCTTTTTTAATGTATAAAGAATTAAATAGGAATAGATCAACTATTTACAATGGAGTTTAAAAAATTAAGTAGCTCAGATTTACGAAACTAACAATGCACAATTTACTTATAGACACTAATATTGCTTATTTGATTAAAATGAAATAATTAAAAATGTTAAAATAAATTCATATAAGATAAAATGAAGAAAAGAGGAAAAAAATGAAGGCATTATTAATAAGTGATGATAGAGAAAAAATTGTGGAATACAAAGATATAGAAGATATTCAAGAATTACCACTAGCACCTGGAGAAGTTCTAACAAAAGTTTTATTTTCTAGTTTATGTCATAGTGATTTACATGTTGCTGAAAATGGTAATCAAAGCAATTTTGGTCTAAGTGTAGGTCATGAATCAATACATAAAATTATACGTGTTGGGGACCATGTTACAAACTTAGAAGTTGGTGACTATGTTGCGTTCCCTGCTGGTTTACATGATGCTTGTGGAACTTGTAAATTTTGTTTAAAGGGTGAAGAGGTATTTTGTGAAAATGCAGTTTTCACAACTAGTCCTAAAAGAGGTGGAACTATGCAAGAATATACAATAGAATCAGCTGATTTCTGCACAAAAGTTTCTGCAAATGTAGATTTAGGAAAAGCATGTATAATTACTTGTGCTGGAATTACTGTTTATAAAGGTCTAAAAATTGCAAATTTAAAACCTGGAGAATTTGTAGCTATTTACGGAATTGGTGGTTTAGGGAATGTTGCAATTGAATATGCTAAAAATGTTTTTAATGCAAAAGTAATAGCAGTTGGTTCTAACCCTGAAAGTTTGAAAATAGCTAAATCAAAAGGTGCAGATTATGTTATTAATTGAAAAGAAACTAATTTAGTAGAAGAAATAAATAAAATTACAGATAACCAAGGTGTCGATGTTGCTTTGGTAACTTCATCAACAGCTACTTTATATAAGCAATTATTTAACACAGTTTCTAGATTAGGAAGAATTATACCTATAGGTATTTCTAATGAAACTATTGAAATGGGGTTACCAGATCTTGTTTTAAATGGAAAACAAATACTGGGTTCACTAATAGGTACTAGAAAAGATTTAGAAGAGTCATTACAAGCCTTGTATGACGGCAAAGTAAATCCAGAGTTTGAGTATAAACCATTATCTCATGCGCCAAAATATTTTAAATTGATGCAAGAATTTAAACTGCACAAGAGAATTGTGTTTGATTGCAGTAAATAGTTATAAAATTTTAGAATTCTAGATATAGTTATTTTTTATTAAAATAAAAGAGATTTTTAACTTTATAAAAAAGACATTTATACTAAAATATAAGTTTCAAAATCAATATAACGCTTATTAAAATTTTACTAATACACCAGATAAATAAAAAACATCAAGAAAATCATTAGAAATAATACCGTGTTTATGATTGGGTGCTTTTTTGTTATTTATATTTAAATTTGAACAGTAATTCCTGTGAGAAAATAATCTCCTAGTAATTACTGTTTTTTTTGATATAAAATAACTATTTAATTGTTACAGAGATCAAATTATGTGTAAACCAAAAATATAAGCAAAAAGATATTGAATATTTTTGAATTGATTTAATTGGTAGTTTTTTAATATTTCAAAATCTATAATTAAACTAATTAAAAAAGTTAGAAGGAAATGTTTTGTAATTAGAAAAAAAATAAACATACAAATAAAAAGTTTAAAGAATTAATTGCAAAAGATAACTTCAGAACTAAATTTATTCTAAAGACAAGGGTAAGAAATTTAACATTTTTGCAAATTTACATCATAAATAAACAGTGACTTTATGGATTTAATAAATATTTTTCTTGTGAAAAAAGGTGCTATTTAAAAGACACTTATTTAAAAAAAGAAAATTTAAATTAAGACCATATAATTTAGAAGTTAATGAAATCAAAAAAAACCTAATAAAATTCTTAACTACGAAATTAGTTCAAGAATTTTATGAGGCATTCTGTTATAAGTGATGTACTTCAATTATATGGTCTTCGTTATTTTTTTATTTTCATTTTTTTGTTTTCAATTCTTTCAATTTCTTCTGCTAGAAATTTCATTCTAGCTTCCTGAACCAATAATGTATCAAATTCTTTGTTAAATAGGCCCATAAATGTTCCAATTATTAACGCACCAACAAAGTTACCTAATAATGCAGGAATAATATTGAAAACAACGAATGCTCAAGCCATGTTTGCATGTTGAGTTGTTGGATCAGATATTGCTCTTAATATTAACATTCAAGCCCCAAATCAGTTAGCTACACAGTGTTGGTAACCACCAATTGCAAAATAGAATAATACTAAAAAGTACATGATCATTGCTGCAACTGTATTTCCTTTTGCTGATTTAGAACCTTGAGTTGCTAAACAGATTAAGAAGTTACATAATACAGCACTTGCAAATACATAACCAATTGTTTTAAATATTTCACCAGCTTTTAAAGCATCTTTAGCTTCTATTGCTGAACCTACTTCATAAAGTTTAGCTTTGCCAAAAGCATTGTATATATGTTGGGCCAATGCTGGGCTGTGGTTTAAAGCTCCACTTAATTGAAAAATACAAGTAAATATCATAATTCCAATTATGTTACCAGCATAAACAAGTCCGCAAGCTTTTAAGAAAATTGATCATCTTTCAACTTTCTTGAACATTGTTCTGTTGTATCACATGTGTGCTGTAACAAAACCTCCTCCAAGAAATGATATAAGTAATATAACACTACCAAATATTAATCCGGTTAATATTTTTACTAGTGATTCAAGTACAGCTTTATCAGCACCTACAAATGAATAAGTAGCCATAGCAACTGCAACATAAACTAATCCAATTCAAATACCAGCTAAAATACCAGCCATAAATTGTTTCATGTTTGCTAGTCTTAACCCATCAGATATAACTCTAAAAGTATGAATGTATCCATAGTTATGATAAGCAACATCTTGACTATAAAGTGGAGAATAATCAACTTGCTCTAAAGTTATTATTTCCTTTTTGTAATTTTCTATTTTTTGTTCGTCAGTTAAATGGACTCTTTTTTTCCACTTTATCATTTTTTTATTTTTCCTTCTCTAAAATTATTTTCTATTTTAATAATACATTATTGGAATTATATTTTTCAAAATTATTTTATTTTTTATACATTTTTACTTATTGGACTTTATCATCTATATAATTAAGTGATATAATTTTATTAGCCTAATTAGTTTAAAAAAAGAGGAGAAATATAAACATGGGATTATTTAGCAAAAAAAGCAAACTTGTTGAAATATTTGCACCAGTTGATGGTGAAGTAGTTGGATTAGACAAAGTTGAAGATGAAGTTTTTAGTGGAAAAATGATGGGTGATGGTTTAGCTATCGTTCCTGCAAATGGTGATTTTGTTTCACCAATGAATGGTGAATTAGCTAGTGTTTTCCCAACAAAACACGCATACGGATTTAAAGAAAAATCAGGAGTTGAAGTTTTAGTTCATATTGGACTAGATACAGTTAACCTTGATGGAGAAGGATTTGAATCATTTGTTAAACAAGGAGACAAAGTTAGCCATGGTGACCCAATGGTTAAAGTTGACTTAAAATTTGTTAAACCAAAAGTTCCTTCAATTACAACACCTATTATCGTAACTAACCAAAATGGTAAAGAAATTACTATTGTAAAAATGGGAAAAGTTAAAAAAGGTGAATTAATTGCAACTGTTGGTTAATATATTTACAAATCATTAATTTATTTGTTATAATTTAAATGTTAAAGAAAAAGAAGCACAGGCTCGCCACAAACTTAATGTGAAGTGGTTGAATTAGTAATATAAAAAATATTATAATGTGTGCTATCTAATTTTTTGACGGCACACATTTTATTTATCCAAAGGAGTATTAGATGGATCAAAGAAGAAACAATTCAAAACCTATTAAAAATCAAGACCCAATAAACACTTTTATTAGAGCTAGAGAAGTTTTAATCATTGGAGACAATGGTGAAAAACTAGGACCTTTAAAAAGAAATGAAGCTATTCAATTAGCTGAAGAAAAAGGTTTAGATTTAATGCAAGTAGGTCAACAACCTGATGGTTTAGCAATTTGTAAAATTTTAGATTATGGTAAATTTAAATACCAACAACAAAAGAAAAATAAAGAAGCTAAGAAAAATCAAGTTAAGGTTGAAAATAAAGAAATTAGATTGACTGTTAATATCGGTCAGCATGACTTAGTTACAAAAGCTAAAAAAGCTAGAGAGTTTTTAGAAGCTGGTGATAGAGTTAAAATTTCTTTGAAATTTAAAGGTAGAGAAATTGCATACATGGATTTAGGAAAAGAAACATTAGACAGATTCTACAAGGAAATTGAAGATGTAGCTAAAATTGAAAAAGAAGCTAAATTAACTTCAAGATTCTTAGATATGTACGTTGTGCCAAAGAAATAATTAGAAAAGTATTGAAAGGAAATTAAGTATTATGCCAAAAATGAAATCAAAAAAATCATTAGCAAAAAGAGTTATTGCTAAGAAAAACGGTACTTTAAAAAGAGGTAAAGCTTACAGATCTCACCGTGCTACAGGAAAAACTACAAAACAAAAACGTCACTTAGAAAAAGCTACAATCGTTCATGTAACAGACATGAAACGTATTAAAGGTTTATTACAAAAATAAGAAAGGTAAAAGGAAAATAAGTTATGGCAAGAGTTAAATTTGGAAAAGTAACTAGAGCAAGAAGAAAACGTTGAATTAAACGTGCAAAAGGTTACTATGGAACTAAACATTCTTCATATAAAAAAGCGCACGAACAAGTAGTTCGTTCTATGGCTTACGCTTTTATCGGGCGTAAACAAAAGAAACGTGATTTTAGAAAATTATGAATTGTACGTATCAACGCAGCTGTTAGACCTTATGGTTTATCATACTCAAGATTTATGAATGGATTAAAATTAGCAAATATTGATGTTAACCGTAAAATGTTATCAGAATTAGCTATTTCAAACCCAGAACAATTTAAATTATTAGTTGATGCATCAAATAAAGCATTAGCTTCAAAATAATAAAATTATGGCTAAAATAGATCAAAAATCAAATAAAGTAATCTTCACTAATGCTGAATATGCTAAAGCTTGAGAAAATTGTCCTATTATTCAAAATAGAGACCGAAAAGACTTTAGACTTTGTTATATATGTAAATATCCAATGGAATTTAAAATTAATGAAAACATGAGTGATGATGAAACTGCTTGAGTAATTGATTTAATAAATATTAAAAAACCAGTTCTTGAAATTGAAAACTATATTGGTGTACATGCTAATTGTGTTGAAAACAGAACTAAAAAGAATGCTACTAAACTAATTAAAAGAATTAAAATGGTTGGTTGAATGGCACCTGAATAATGAACAAAGATGCATAAGCATCTTTTTTTATATAAAAAAATAAACCTTTAAAGGTTTATTTTCTATATCAATTAATTCCCAATTTATTTTGTACTTTATTAACTTTTTTAATAGCAACTTTTTTAGCTTTTAAAGCACCTTCTTCAAGTACTTCTTTTAAGTAATCACCTTTAATAATTTCATTGTATTTTTCATGAATCGGAATGATTAATTCTAATAATGCTTCAGTCACATCGTCTTTAAGATCTTTATAATTTTTCCCCTCTCATCTTTTATTGCACTCTTCAATTGAAACATCTTTGATGATTGAATATATATTCATTAGGTTAGAAACGCCTGGTTTATTAACAGGATCATACTTAACTATGTTTTCACTATCTGTCACAGCGGCTTTAATTTTATTTGCTATTTCAGCTGGTGAATCTAACATTTTAATAACAGCTTTAGGGTTTTCACTAGATTTACTCATTTTTTTAGTAGGATCTTGCAAGTCCATAATTTTAATATTACCTTTAGTTAATATAGGTTCTGGAACAACATGCATTTCACCATATTTATTGTTCATTCTTGTTGCTATATCTCTAGCTAATTCTAAATGTTGTTTTTGATCAACACCAACAGGAACAAATTTTGGATCATAAAGTAAAATATCAGCAGCCATTAAACAAGGGTAAGTAAATAGACCAGTAGGAATAGAAACATTATCGCCGTTGCTTTCTTTAGCTGATTTATCTTTGAATTGAGTCATTCTTGATAATTCACCCATTGTTGATTGAGTTGTAAGAATTCAACCTAATTGAGAATGTTCAACAACATCAGATTGTAGAAAAAGAGTCATTTTTTCAGGATCTAATCCACAAGCAATGTACAATGCTGTCATTTCCTTTGTTTTAAGTTTTAATTGAGTTGGATCTTTTGGTATTGTTATAGCATGTAAATTTGCAACAAAAACAAATAAATCATATTCATTCTGATACTCAATTAAATTTTTAACAACTCCCAAATAGTTTCCCAAACTCATTGAATCACTTGGTGTAATACCAGTTATCATTCTTTCTTTTTGCATTCTTATATTCCTCGCTTTTATATATAATATTATATCAAACATATATAACCTAATAATTGATATAATTATTTTACATTAACTTGAGGTGCAAAATGAAATATAGTATTGTAAAAAATGATTATGACGAATCAAAAAAAATTGCTGAGGAACTTTCAAATTTATTAATTAGTAAAAAATGAATTTTAGATAATAAAAATCCTAATTACATTTTTGTGATTGGCGGAGATGGTACGTTTCTAAAAGCAGCAGAACTATTTAATAACATTTTAGAAGAGGTAATCTTTGTGCCAATCAAGTCAGGGGGCATTGGTTTTTACACAAACCATAACAGAATCTCAGATATTAAAGACATATTAAATAATATAGAAAAACAAGAACCAATTGAAATTTCAGTTTTGGAGGCTAACGATTATAAAGTTATTAATGAAATTAAAATCATCAATAACTTAAGACCATTGGAAGTTGATGTTTTAATTGATGGTGAATTACTAGAAACTTTTAGAGGAACAGGTTTAGTATTCTCAACTTCTGGTGGGAGCACAGGATTTGCAAAATCTCACAATGGAGCTGTAATAATTGATGAAAATAATATTTTTCAGATGCTAGAAATAGCACCAGTCTCAAATAATAATTTTAGAACATTAAACGCTCCAGTTATTTTTTCAAGAAAACATAAGGTGGAAGTAGTAATAACAAAACCAAATGATGTTGAAATTATTGTGGATAGTAGAAAATGTAAACTACCAGCACATAACTCAATCAAAATTCAATTGAGTGATAAAAATATAAAATTGATTTCAAAAAACAGTGAAAAATTAACAAAGACAAGAATATTGAATTATATTTTCACAACAAACAAATCTTATAATTAGCTCTTTAGTGCTTTTATAAGTGTTATGCTATATAATATTAAATTATCAAGGAGTTAAATGAACGTAATATCAGGCAAATATAAAGGGTTAAAATTAAATACACTTGAAGGTATGAATACTAGACCTACTTTGACAAGAATTAAAGAAGACGCATTCAATATTATTGATAACTATTTTATCTTTGACGGTAAAAAAAGTTTAGATATTTTTGGTGGGAGCGGTGCTTTAACTATTGAAGGTTTAAGTAGAGGAATACCATATGCTGTGGTTAATGATTTTTCAAAAGATGCTTTAAGAGTAATAAAATCAAACTTAGAAAAAACTAAATCTAAAAATTGAGAAATTCATAACAAAGACTATTTAGAATTGCTTGACTATTTAGCTTTTAGAAATGAAAGATTTGATTTGGTTTATATGGACCCACCATTTGCAAAAGTTGAATCATATGATCAAGTATTTAAAAAAATGCTTGATTCAAACTTATTAAATAACTGAGCAGTCATAATGATTGAATCAGAAATGCCATTAGATAAAAAAGTTATAGCAGAGTTTAAATTATTAAAAAGCAAAGATTACAATAAAAAACATTTATACATTATAAGATTGGAGAACGAAGATGGAAAATAAGGGAAAAGTAATTATTATATCAGGACCAAGCGGTGTTGGTAAAGGTAGTGTTAATGGTGAACTGTTAAGAAATAAAGAATTGAAATTAGAATATTCAGTTTCAATGACAACAAGATCACCACGTGAAGGTGAAGTTAATGGAGTTAACTATTTCTTCGTATCAAAAGAAGAATTTGCAAATGCTATTGTCAACAATGAACTTATTGAATATGCAAATTTTGTTGGTAATTCATATGGAACACCAAGAAAATATGTTGAAGAAAAATTAAATCAAGGTAAAAACGTTATTTTAGAAATTGAAGTTGATGGAGCTACTCAAGTTTTAAGAAATGAAGAAAATGTTTTATCAATATTTTTAATGCCACCAACTTTAAATGAGTTAGAAGCAAGAATTAAAGGTAGAGCAACAGAATCAGATGAAAAAATTAAAGCTCGCTTAGATAAGGCATTATTAGAAATACCATTAAAACATAATTATGATTATGTTGTTGAAAATGATTCTGTTGAAAACGCTGTGTCAAAAATTACTGATATATTAATTAGAGAAAAATGTGCAGAAGGAAACAAAGAATCGAAGTTCAAAAATCTTGTTAAAATAGTTGAAAACATTGTTGATGAAAAATATACTTACTTTATTAACAACTGAGAAGCTAATGTTAAAATATTAGCGCATAATACTGAAGCGAAAGAAGAAGCACAAAACTTCGATGCTAGAGAAGAATTAATTAAAATACTTTCTTCTGAAGTTTATAGAAAAACTTTGGCTCATGGAGATTTCTCAAAAATTAATGATGTAGAATTTGTAGATTTTAAAATTCAAAAATTAATGTTCAAAATTAACTTTTTTAGTATAAAACAAAGAAGTGATTTCAGTGGAGATTAATAACTCAAGAAGAATTGCATTTGATATTCTAAAAAAAGTTTTTAAGAATAAATCTTTTTCAAATATTCTTTTAAACGATGTATCTAAAATGCAAATTTCAGATAAATTTAAGAACTTAATTTTTGCTATAGTACATGGTACTATTACAAATCAAATATTACTTGATCAAGTTTCAAGAAAATTAATAGATGTTAGGAAAACAAATATTGATATTCAAATATTGTTATGAATGAGTATTTATCAAATTCGTTTTTTAAAAACAATTCCGCAATATGCTATTGTCAATGAATCTGTAATTATTGCTAAATCTATAAATCATAAATTTTCAGGTCTATTAAATGCTTGTTTAAAAAAAGTTATTCTTAATGAAGAAGAGCTATTTGATTTTTCAAATAAAGATGAAACTGAGAGAATTTGCATTGAAAATTCATTTCCTAAAAATTTGTTTAATTTAATTAAAAAAGGTTATGGAAATGAAATTGCAAAAAAAGTAGCTGCAGATTGTAATCAAAAACCAGTCATCAGTTTCAGAGTTAATACATTAAAAATAAGTGAGGATGATTTTTTTAATAAAAATAAAGAAGAGTATGGACTAGAAAAAACTCATGTTGAAAACTGCTTAGTTTCTAAAAAAGCTATTGTTAAAAGTGATAGTTATGCAAACGGAGAAATAACTATTCAAGACCCCGCTTCTATTTTAGTCGGAAATGTTTTAAAACCAACTAAAGAATCAAAAGTTTTAGACATGTGCAGTGCTCCAGGTGGTAAATTAACTCATTTAAGTATGCTAATGGAAAATACAGGCCATATTATAGGGTATGAAATAAGCCAAAATAAAATAAAACTAATAGAAGAAAACATTGAAAGATTAGGTTGTAAAAATATTGAACTTAAATGTGGCGATGCGACTTTAATTGCTGAAAAAGAAAGTTTTGATTTTATATTATTAGATGCGCCTTGTTCAGGTTTTGGTGTACTAAAAAGAAAACCTGAAATAAAAATTAATAATATTGAAATGAAAAGTATTAATAATATTGTAGAGCTTCAAAAAAAATTATTAGATACTGCTTATTATAATCTTAAAAGCAAGGGTGTCATGGTTTATTCTACTTGCACAATAAATCCTTTTGAAAATGAGAATCAAATTAAAGAATTTACGAAAAAATATAAAGATATCGAGATAATTGAAGAAAAGCAATTATTTGGTTATGAAATGAACACAGATGGTTTTTATATTTGTAAAATGATGAAAAAATAGAAGGTTTAACCTTTTGTTTTTTGTTGTGCAAGATTAAAGCTAGTATTTGTTATAAAATATATAAAAGGAGGAATTAACATGGATAAGCAATTATCAAGAAGTGAATTACATAAAGACCAAATAAAAGAAATAAATAAGAAGTCTGTTGAAAATAGAGATATTTTAGCTATGAATTCACTAGTTAGTTCTTCTTTGGAGACCTTGAAAAACATTGATCATGATTTTTTCACAAGAGTTGAAAAAGTTTTAAATCAAGAGATTGATAATGTTAAGTTTCATTTAGAACATGATCCTGAAATAAAGCATTTCAATTATGAAATCATTAGTCAGTTAAATGATTCACTCGATGAGTTGAAGAAAATTCAAAGTTATGAGTCAAGCAGCAATGGTAATAATAAAAGTGAAATTATGTTTCAAGAAAAAGAATTCTATAAAAAAGAATTGGAAGATTTGCTGAATTCATTAAATGAAAAAAATAGAGAATTTTTAGATAGAGTAAATAACAGTGAAGCATATAGAACAAACTATGCAGGGGATAAAAATCAAACTCTAGCTAAAAGTTTTTTAAGTAATCAAGAAAAAATAATAATTGCTCAAAAAATTGAGGGAAATAAATCATTAATTCATGATATTAGAAATAATCAAAGAGAAAAAATGCACAATTTAACTCAGAGCAAAAAAAGATTTAAAATAAACACAAAAGTATTTGCTTTTGTTTTTGCTGGATTTACTCTAGTTGGTTTAATAGGAATAATAATCATTTTTTCTATTTAGAAGGAGGTTAATATGAATAAGAAAATTATTGTAGCTGTTGATGGGACTGCTGGTAGTGGAAAAACGGCTACTTTTAATGCAGTCGCTAAAAAAATAGGTTATGAATTTATTGATACAGGATTAATGTATAGAGCATTTACTTTGCTTTGTATAGAATTAAAAATTGATTTTACAAATAAAGAACAAATTATTGACGCATTAAATATTTTCGACTTTTCAGTTAAAAATAGTAAGCCTCATTTAAATGGAAAAGAAGTAGAAAAAAGAATTCAAGAAAATGACATAGTCGAATTTATTAATTATGTAACTCCAATACCAGAAGTAAGAAAGTTTATGATAAAAGCTCAGAGAGCTATGGTAACTGGTGGTGGATACATTGAAATAGGTAGAGATATAACAACTGTTGTATTACCTGATGCAGATTTAAAAATTTATTTAGATTCAAGTGTTGAAGCTAGAGCTAAAAGAAGATTTAATCAGAATGAAAGATTAGGTATTAAAAATAATAATTTTGAAGAAATAAAAAATTCGATAATTAACAGAGATGAACAAGACTTTAAAAATGGATTAAAAAAAGCAGATGATGCTTGATTAATTGATAATTCAAATATTCCAATCCAAGACGTTGTTAATATGGTTATTGATAAAATAAAAGAATTGGAAGGTAAATAAAATGAAAAAGGGAATTGTAGCAATAGTAGGAAGGCCAAATGTTGGTAAATCATCGCTATTTAACAGAATAATTAGAGAAAAAAAATCAATTGTTGAAGATACACCAGGTGTAACTAGAGATAGAATCTATGGTACAGCAGAATGATTAACAAGAGAATTTATTGTTATTGATACTGGTGGTATAACACTTGAAGATCAACCATTTGCTAAAGAGATTAAAGTTCAAGCTGAAATAGCGATGGAAGAAGCTGATGTAATTGTTTTTTTATTGAACCATCAAGAAGGTTTATCAGATGAAGACAAAATGATTGCAAAAATTTTATACAAGACAAAAAAGCCAATTGTTTTAGCGGTAAACAAATATGATAAAAAAACTAGTGATTTTGATCAATATGAGTACATGAGTCTAGGATTTGGCGAACCAATTCTTATAAGTGCAACTCATGGTATTGGAACTGGAGATTTATTAGATGATATAATTCATCAAATGCCTTCAAATGAAGAAATGAATAAAGATAATAGAACAAGAGTTTCAATTATAGGTAGACCAAATGTTGGAAAATCTTCATTAGTTAACTCATTAATTGGTGAAGAAAGAATGATTGTTAGTGATATACCTGGTACAACCTTGGATGCAGTTGACTCAGTTGTTAAAGTAAACAATATTGAATATACACTTATTGATACTGCAGGTATTAGAAAGAAATCTAAGATCTTTCAAAACGTTGAAAAGTACAGTTACTTGAGATCATTAACAACAATTAATGGGAGTGATGTTGTTTTACTTATGTTAGATGCATCAGTACCAATTAGTGATTTAGATACAAATATTGGTGGATTAGCTTTTGAAGAAAGAAAACCGATTATAATAATTGCTAATAAATGAGATTTAGTAGAAAATAAAGAAAAAGAGATATTAAAAAAGGAAGATGAAATAAGAGCTTACTTTAAATATTTAGCCTATGCCAAAATTTTATTTGTGTCAGCACATGATAAAACTAGAATAACTAAAATATTTACTGCAGTTGAAGACATTAGAACAGCCCTTGATAAAAAAATTAAAACATCAGTATTCAATGAAGTTTTAAATAAAGCACAATTAATTAATCCTGCACCAAACTTTAATGGTGGAAGATTAAAGATTTATTATGGTGCACAAGTTGAAGCATATTTACCTACATTTGTTTTATTTGTTAACAATCCGGATTATGTTCATTTCTCATACAAAAGGTTTTTAGAGAATCAAATAAGACTTCAATTTGGGTTTGAAGGTGTGCCAATGTCAATTATTTTCAGAGAAAGGAAATAAAAACTATGAGTAAAAAAAATATAACAATTATCGGAACAGGAGCTTATGGGACTGCATTAGCAAATGTACTAGCTGATAATGATAATAATGTTATTATGTATGGAATTGTTGAACAACAAGTTGACGATATTAATATTTATCATCAAAACTCAGTTTTCTTTGATAACAAAAAAATAAACAAAAAAATTAGAGCTACTAATTCAATGGCAGCAGCATTAGAGAATACTGATATTTTAATTTTGGGAGTTCCTACAACAGCAATCAAACATGTAGTTAATGATATTATTAAATATGCGAAAAAACCAATGGATATAATTAATACAGCAAAAGGTCTTGATGAAGAGAATTTAGGTTTACTTTCAGATAAAATTAAAAAATACTTTGAAGAATCAAACGTTTTAGGATCATATTCAGCCTTGTATGGTCCTTCAATTGCTATTGAAGTTGTTGATCGTCAACCTACCGCTATAATGATTGCGTCAGAAACAATTGAAAAAGCTAAAGAACTATGTGATGTATTTTCAAATGAGTACTTTTACATGTATCCAACAACTGATATTGCCGGTTGTGAAATATCAGCGGCATTAAAAAATTCAATTGCAATTGGTGGCGGAATTCTTAAAGCATATAATGCAGGGGATAATGCTCATGCTACATTATTGACGTTAGGATTAAATGAAATGTATGAGTTTGGAAAACATTTTGGAGCTAAGCTAGAAACATTTTTAAACTTTGCTGGATTAGGTGATTTAATATTAACTGCATCAAGTAAAAAATCTAGAAATTTTAGATTAGGTGAAACAATTGTTGAATTAAATGATGCTAAAAAAGCTTTAGAATCGTTTAAATTAACTGTTGAAGGGGTAGAAACAGCCAGAATAGCCCATGAAATAGGTATAAAATATGAAATTAACATGAATTTTTTTGAAATAATATATAATATTTTATATAATAATGTTAAGCCTATTTCACTTTTAAATAATGTCTTTAGAGACGTGAAATTAGTTTAAAAAATTAAAGGAGAAAATATGACAAAAAAAGACTTAATTAATGAAATCATCGCTAATGAAAACATTTCAAAAGTTGAATGTGAATCAGTAGTAAACTCATTATTCAATTTAATCATCGAAGAATTATCTTCAGGAAATGAAGTTTCAATCGCGGGTTTTGGTAAATTTGCAATTAGTGAAAGAGCAGCAAGAGAAGGTATTAACCCTTCAACAGGTGAAAAAATTTCAATTGCTTCTTCAAAATCAGCTAAATTTAAAGCAGCTAAACAATTAAAAGAAAAATTAAACTAAAAGTAAGTATATGCTTACTTTTTTTAATTTTTAAATTAAAATAAAATACATATACGAAAAAAGGATGTGTAATTATGCTTATAGAATTACTAGCAAAAGGATTAATTTCAAAACATAAATTATTATTAGAAAACTATAAAAAGATTTCAATGAATGAAAATCAGGTGATGATAGTTTTATTAACAATGCAGTTTAGTGATGAAAATAAAAAAATGATTACACCTTTAAAATTATCTAAATTTATGAATATTTCTATTGATACAATTGAGGTTGAGTTACAAGATTTAGTTGATAAAAGACTTGTTAAGATCAAACCTAAAGAAATAGACTTTAGTCAGTTATTTTTAAAAATAGTTTTATTAATTGAAAATGAATCAATTAAAAAAGGAGAAACATATTTTATTCAAACAATCGAAAAAGAAATTGGCTGAAAATTTACTATTCCTCAAGTTGAAGAATTGAAAGATATTTTACAAACTTCGATATCACGACAACAAGTGTTAGACATTTTATATAAACATAAAATAAGCGATTATGAGACTTTCCTTAAACTAATCGGAAAATATTCAAACAAAATTGAGAAATCGCTGAAATTTAATTGATTAGAAAATTAAGTTTGGGCAAGTAATTTAATTTAAACTCACTATCTAAGTAAATTTGATATGCATTATCCAAAAATCATTCATATGGAATGGTTTTTTTGTTTTTATTAACTCATGCAATCAAAGTTAAATAGTTAACTAAAAAGAACTCTTCATAATTACCAAAGTAAATTATTAAAAAAGCTATGCCTTTATTACTTGTAACTAATTTCATTTTTTCATTTTGATTTTTTCGTATCAGATGAAAATCAAAGTAATCTTTATAAGTTTCTTTAGCTTCAAACTCAAAGTAAATGCCTTTATAAACGCCAATGTAATCACAATTAATACTATTTTTAAATTTTGCATTTGTTATTTGATTATTTTTTGTACTAATTGGAAGTATATTAGTTGGTATTTTTGAAACAACACAATCATTATTATCAATATATTTTTGATGTGTAATATTTAAAAGTGTTTCAAGGAACATTCCTTGATTTTTAATTGGATTCATTTAATCACCTCATATTAGTATTAATAGATTTTTTATTTTAAATTACATGATAAAATAAATAATAAATATTGGAGGTACTTATGAAAAAACAAATTATATTAGCAGATGAGATTTTACACGAAAAAATTCCTAGTGAATTTCCAGGGTATAAAGTTGAAAGTGTTGATAATTTACTAGATAAAATTATTGTTCAAATGAAATTCTATGAAGAAGAATTAGTACGACTAAATAAAGTTATAGAAGAAAAAAATAGCAATATTGCTAATCTAGAAGAAAAGTCATCTGCTTATCATGCAATGTTCATTTCTAAAAGTGCTGAAATTGATAAATTAACAAAAGAACGTTTTTCAAATTCTGACTTTGTTAAACAAGCAAAGCAAATTGATACATTAGAAAAAACAATGAAGCAAATTTTAGAAAAATTGGAAAATAAATAATTAAATATTATAAGTTAATAGATTATAAGATAAAATAATATATGAGATTTTATGGTCAATCGCTGCATTTAAAAAAATGTAGAGGAAACTCCACGCTTGCACAATCTGAGATGGTTGTAGTGATTATGCTAGACGAAAAAATAAGTCTAGGCAATACACAGGTATTGACGGCATAACTAACCTAAGGCTTTGTTGCTATGGTGATGTTATGAAGTGCCACAGAGACGAGTATAGGGAAACCTTGAAATGGAACGCGGTAAACCCCATAAGTAAGAAACTTAAATTTTGGTAAAGGAACTTGGAGAGCAGAAATGAATGTGAACCAGGAGGATTATATCCTAGATAGATGATTGACACCGAAAGGTACAAAACGTGGGTTATAGTAAAATCTCATATTTTTTAATAGTTTGTGGTGAATTATGAAAACAATGGAAAAACTTGTAGATTATTTAAAAACAAATAATAAAACTATTTCAACTTGTGAATCTTTCACAGGAGGAATGTTTGCTAATGAGATAACAAATATTTCAGGAGCTAGTGAAGTTTATGTAGGTTCTTTTGTTAGCTACCAAAATTCATTTAAACAATATATAGTTGGTATTAATGAACGAATTATTAAAAAATATGGTGTTGTGTCAGAAGAATGTGCGATTGAAATGGCACAAAAAACTTTAAAATTAACTAATTCAGATTTTTCAATTAGTTTTACAGGTAATGCTGGACCTATTGCAATGGAAAAAAAAGAAGTTGGATTAGCTTATATTTGTGTTTGTTCTAAAACAAAATATAAAGTTATTAAAATTCAAGAAAATAATATGAGTAGAAAGCAATTTAAAGAAAATGGTTTAACTGTAGGATTAAATCTTTTTTTGAACTTTGTGAAATAAAAAGATAATTTACCTTAATAATTTATTGGAGGTAAATAACATGAATAATACAAGAACATTAGAAGGAGCTTCAAAAGCAATGAGTAATAAAAACGATATTTGAAAAAATGAAGCTCTAGTATCAGCTTTAAAAACAATTGAAAAGAATTATGGGAAAGAAGCATTGGTAGTTTACAATGAGGGCGATGATATGGATCATGATGTTATTTCATCAGGTTCATTTTTAATTGACCAAGCAATTGGAATTGGTGGTTATCCTAAAGGCAGAGTAGTTGAAATATTTGGTCCTGAATCATCTGGTAAAACCACACTTGCTTTACACGCAATTGCAGAAGCTCAAAAACAAGAGGGTGTTGCAGCATTTATAGATGCTGAACATTCACTTGATTTAAATTATGCTAAAAAAATAGGTGTAGATGTTAATAATCTACTTGTTAGTCAACCATCATATGGTGAAGAAGCATTGGATATATTAGAAACCCTAGTGAAATCAAATTCAGTAAGTCTAGTTGTTGTTGATTCAGTTGCTGCTTTAGTACCTAAAACTGAATTAGAAGGTGAAATGTCTGAACAATCAATAGGATTACAAGCTAGAATGATGTCAAAAGCATTGAGAAAACTAAACGGAGCAATTTCAAAATCAAAAACAACAGTTATTTTCATTAACCAATTAAGGGAAAAAATTGGAATAATGTTTGGTAACCCAGAAACAACTACTGGTGGAAGAGCATTAAAATTCTTTTCAACTTTAAGAGTAGAAGTTAGAAAAGGTGAATCATTAATCGAAAATGGTGTAGTAGTTGCTAATAAGGTGAAAGTTAAAATTGTTAAAAATAAAGTAGCAGCACCATTTAAACAAACATTGATTACTATAGGATACGACAAAGGAATAGAACGCACTAATGAAATAATTGAATTAGCAACTCTTTATAATATCTTAGACAAATCAGGCGTTTGATATTCTTATGAAAAAGAAAAAATAGGTCAAGGTAAGAATGCTGTTAAAGAATGATTAAGCAAAAATCCAGAAAAAGCAATTAAAATTGAAACTGAATTAAAAGAGTACATTGAAAAAGCATAAATATATCTTATTTAAAAACTATAATTTTTTAGCGTTTATTTTAAAGTATAATATATATGTGTCTAATCAACACACTTAAATAAGGAGTAAAAATGGGAACTATTATAGGACTGATAATTGTTTCAGTAGCCTTTGTAGTAACACTATGCTCATTGCTTTATATATTGACTTCTAAATCACAAAAAGTCTTAAATGCAAAAAAGATTAAAGAAGCTAAAAATGAAAGAAAAAAAATTCTCTCAGACACATATAGAGAAATAAATGAACAAAAAAAGTTATTTGAAGATAAACTTCAATTTGAAAAAAATAAATTAGAGATAGCTAAACAAAATATTGAAAATGAAAGTAACTTATTAATCAAAGAAAGAACTATTATTAATAAGCAACAAGAAACTCTTGATCTTAAAAATATAGACTTAGATAAAAGAATAAAAGATTATTCTGATAGAAGAGAAGAACTTATTAAAAGATTAGAAGTTATAAGTAATATGACAAGTTTTGAAGCTAAAGCAGAGTTGATGAAAAATGTTGAATCAAAAATTCAATACGAAATCGTGAGTCAAATAAAACAAGCAGAAAATTTAGCTCATTCAAGAGCTAAAGAAATATCAAATAGTATTATATTATCTGCAATGGAAAGATTTAAAACTGATATTGTTAATGAAAAAACAACAAATTTAGTTAAGCTTCCAAACGATGATATTAAAGGTTGAATTATTGGTAAAGACGGTAGAAACCTTAAAACTTTTGAACAGTTAGCTGGAGTTGAAATAATTATCGATGATACACCTGAAGTTGTTACAATTTCGTCATTTAATCCAATTAGAAGAGAAATTGCAACTAAAACTTTAGAAAAATTATTAATTGATAAAAGAATTCAACCAATAAAAATTGAAAAAGAATTAAAAAATCAGGAGATATTAATTGATCAAACAATTTTAGAAATAGGTTATCAAGTAATGGACGAACTGGGTATTCATGATATGGATAAAGAGTTAGTTAAATTAGTAGGTAAACTTAAATATAGAACTAGTTATGGTCAAAATGTTTTACTGCATTCTGTTGAAGTTGCAAAAATTGCATCAAGTATCGCATCTGAACTTGGGTTAAATGCTAAACAAGCTTTACGCGCAGGATTATTACACGATATTGGTAAAGCAATAGATTTTGAAAAAACAGGAAGTCATGTATTCTTAGGCGTTGAAGCAGCAAGAAAATATGGCGAAGAAGATGTAATTATTAATTCAATAGAAGCTCATCATGAAGACGTAGCTAAAGAAAGCGAAATAGCTGTTATTGTAGCTATTGCTGATGCTATCAGTGCTTCAAAGCCTGGAGCTAGAAATAATTCAATTGAAGATTTCATTGTAAGAATGAAAGAAATTGAAAAAATTGGTAATAAGATTCCAGGTATATCAAAAACTTATGCTTTCCAAGCAGGAAGACAAATTAGAGTTATTGTTGATCCAGTAACAACTGATGATAAAGATCTTGCAGGAATATTGGAAACTCTAAAAAATGACTTAAAAAATAGTGTTATTATTCCAGGAGAAATAACAATTACGGCTATTAGAGAAAAAAGAGAAATCTTAATATTTAATTAAAAAGGTTGCTTAACCTTTTTTTGTTTGTCTAAAAGTTTTAAAATTATATAAATAAGAAAAATGAAGGTAATATTATGAAATTTGCAACAATTGGAACAGGATGAATAGTTAAGGAATTTTTAGAAGCAACAAGAGAATTTACAGAGCTTGAATATACTATTTGTTATAGTAGAAAATATGAAACAGCAGCTAAGTTTTTAAGTGAAATAAATTATATTAATACAAAAATCATTACTGACTTAAATAAACTTGCAAAATCTGATTGTGATTTTGTTTATGTAGCTTCTCCAAATGGTTTACATTATGAACAAACTAAACTTTTATTAAATAATTTTAAAAATGTTATTTTAGAAAAGCCTGCAACTTTTAAACCTACAGAAATTATGGAATTAAAAGAATTAGCAAATAAAAATAAAGTAATACTAATGGAGGCAACAAAGTCAGTTCACATTGATGAAATAGAAATATTAGAAGACTTTATTAAAAATAACAATGTTAATTCAGCGGTTTTTAATTTAAATCAGTATTCAAGCAGAATGAATGATGTTAAAAATGAAATATTTAATTCGGTTTTTGATTTTAATTTAGGTAAAGGATCTTCATTTGATTTAAATGTTTATCCTGTTGAACTAGCAATAAAACTATTTGGAAAAGTTAGAGATGTTAAAGCTGTAAATCTTAGATTGAAAAATGGAGTAGGAATCTTAAATCATTCAATTTTACTTCACAATAATGGAATAATCACTTCAATAACATGTTCAAAAAATAATTTTCAATCAATAAATTCACAAATATTTGCTGAAGACAAAAATATTGAAATTAAAAATATTACTTCAATTGATGAATTTACAATTAATAATTCTATTTTAAGGGTTGCACCTCTTAATATTAAAATTTCTAAGAGTAACGCAATGTGATATGAAATAAGAGATTTTGTTAATTTAATAATGAATAAAGATTTTGAAAAAATGAATTATTGACTTGATATAACAATCGAAACAATAAGAGTCCTTGAAATTATTGAAAACATTAACTAGGTTAATTCTAAAAGATGTAAGTAAATAATTCATAATACTTTATAATTATTAGTATGAATAAAGAAATAATATTACAAATAGTAAAAGAAAATAATGAGATGATATCAATAAACAGTTTAGCTTCAAAGCTAAACTATTTTGATTTTCCTATATTAGAAAATGTGTTAAATGAATTGAATGAAGAAAATGCAATAGCGCTTACAATTGAAAAAAATATTTATTTATTGGGAGGAAGTTACAAAAAAGGAAATTTAAGAATGAATCCAAAAGGTTTTGGATTTGTTAATGACGTATTACAGCCAGAAGAAGAAGCTTATTTTGTACCACCAGTTAGTTTGAACGGGTGTTTTGATAGTGATGAAGTTATATTTAAAGTTATTAAAGAACAAGATAAAACAAGAGCTGAAATTCTAGAATTATGTTTAAGAGTTAAAGAGTTTTTAATTGGTGAAATAGTTAGAAGTTATGATGGTAAATTTTTAGACTTTATTCCTAGTGATCAAGCCTTTACTGGATTTAGAATTAGAATTTTGAATAAACAAGAATTTCCTATTCAAGAATATCAAATAGTTAAAGCAAAAATAATTTCAGTTAAAGATAGGTTAATGTTTGTTAGATTAAAAAAAGTTATCGGTGATGCTAGAAAAGCAAGTGACAGAATTTTATCAATAGCAGAAGAATTTGAAATTAGAACTGAGTTTGAAAAAGCAACTTTAAAAGAAGCAGAAAGAGTTAATATTGCTGTTGATAAAGAAGTCGATGAAATTAATAGAAGAATGAAACATTCATTACTTGAAAAAATGGTTGTTACAATTGATGGTATTGATTCAAAAGATTTGGATGATGCTATATGTGTTGAAAAATTAGATAATGGTGAATTTAAATTATATGTAGCTATCGCTGATGTAAGCCATTATGTAAAACCAAAAACACCACTAGATAAAGAGGCATTAATAAGAGGGAATTCTACGTACTTAGCAAATAGAGTTTTACCGATGTTACCAAAAATTTTAAGTGATGATTTATGTTCATTAAATCCTAATACTAAAAAATTTGCATTAGCATGTGAAATGAAGTTTGATAAAAATGGAATTATGATTAGTAAAGAAATTTATGAAACAATTATGATCTCAAAAGTGAGATTAAATTATAATGAAGTTAATGAATATATCGCAAACAAATCTTGGAATCATTGTGATGAATCAAAAACAATGATTGATCAAGCTATTGAATTATTTAAATTAATTGAACAGGTTAAAATAAAGCGTGGAACTATTACATTTGATGTACGTGAACCAAAAGTTATAATGGATGAAAATAGTAATGTTATTGAAATTAAGGCAAGACAAACAGGTGAATCTGAAAAATTAATTGAACAATTTATGGTTAGTGCAAATGAAGCAGTTGCTGAAATAGTTTATGAAATGGAATTGCCATTTATTTATAGAAATCATGATAAACCCGATGAAGAAGATTTAATTACTTGATATCAATCACTTAAATCATTCGGGATTGACCCTAAATTAACTCCAGCAGAAATGCTAGATCCTTTAAATATCAATAAGACATTAAAACGCATTAGCGAACAAACAAAAGATCCTATCGAAGAAGAGTTATTGAACTTATCACTTCTAAGATATATGGCTAAAGCTAAATATGAGTTAGAAAATATTGGTCATTTTGGATTGTCAAGTCAATGCTATACTCACTTTACTTCTCCAATCAGAAGATACAGTGACTTAATTGTTCATCGATACTTAAAACAATATGTAATTAATAAAAATTATGATAAAAAAGCATTGGAAATAAATGAAGCATTTGTTAAGAAAGCATCAGTTATTATTAACGAAACTGAAACAACTAGTGTTGATTGTGAACGTGAAGTTGTCAAAGCATGTACAGTTGAGTACATGAGTGATAAAATCGGTAATATATATGAAGGAACAATATCGGTAGCTTTAAAATTTGGTATTTTTGTGCAACTAGATAATATGGTTGAAGGTTTAGTCCATATTTCAAATCTAGAACCAAACATAGTTTATGATGAAACAAATAAAATTTTAATTAAGCATGATAATACATTCTACAGAATGGGACAAAAAGTTAAAATTAAAGTTATAAGTGCTGATATAAGAAAAAGAAAAATTGACTTTATTTTAGTTAAATAAAAGTAAGGAGGTTCTTTTTATGGGTGAGCATGTTATTGCACTAAATAAGAAAGCTAGATTTAATTATGAAATACTTGAAACTTGAGAAGCAGGAATCGAACTTTACGGTCCTGAAATCAAATCAATTAGAAACCATGAGGCAAATATTGCTGAGGCTTTTATTCTTATAAGAAAAAAAGAAGCCTTCTTAATAAATGCAAATATAAAAAAATACGATTATGCAAATTTTGTGAAGGGTATTGATCCTTTAAGAACAAGAAAATTATTATTACATAAAAGAGAAATAAATAAAATTTTAAAAAGAGTAATGTTAGAGAAATTGACTATAGTGCCTTTAAAACTTTATTTAAAAGGTAACTATGCTAAATTAGAAATTGGTCTTGGTCGTGGTAAAAAAATGCACGATAAGCGAGAAACAATTAAAAAAAGAGATAGTGAAAGAAAAGAAATGCGTAAATATAAATATTAGGAGAAGAATATGGATAGACAACAAACTATTGGATTAATTATTTTATTAATAGGTTTAGCATTTTTTATAGTTTTTGGTTTAGCAGCACTATTTTATAAAAGAACTATTAAAAAGTCTGATGAATTTTTAACTGAAAAAAAACATATTGGTATGTGAGAATTTACAAAAACAAATTTTACACTTTTTCTTTCTTTATTTGGTTTAGTATTAGCAATTACAGGATTAATATTTTTAATCTAAAGGAGTAAAATGGAAAATAACACAAATATAAATTCTTTCCCATCTTGAGGAATAGCAATTTTAATAGTAGTATTTATCGTAGCGTTAATTATTGCTTGTTGAGGTTTTTTGTCAGGCTTTAATTTAAAAAGAAAACATTCTACAACTTCTTCTTCAATTGTTTGAAATGAATTATTTATGAACAAAAAGGCAATTAAATTTGATCAAACTTTTGATATTAACAAAGGTATATTTGCTTTAACATTTGCTAAAGTTGAAAAAAATGATTTTTTCCTGCCCATATACATATTTGAGACTGATGATTATAAACGTGAATCAAAAGAATTAATTTTAAAAATAATTGAAAATAAGTTTGAAATTATAAATAATTACATGAAAGAAAATAAAAAAACAGTTAAAGAAATATTCTTTGTGCAACTTGAAGAAATAAATTCAAAAGTTAAAAAAGAAGAGTGAATTAAAATAACTGGAAGTAAAAATAGAGGATTTAACACTTAAAGCGGTTTTGTTTGGAAGAATTTCCCAAATAAAACCTTTTTTTTTTTTTTTTGTGTAAAAATATATAATGAGGTGCAAAATGGAAACAGACAAATTATTAGGATTAATTATAATGATTATTGGTCTATTTATTATGGTGATTTTTGGTGTGTTAGCTTTTTGGGTTAAGAACAGATCAAAAATTCACGATGAATTTTATAGACGAAACAAAGAGAGCCAAACTATTTGAGAATTTACTAAAAAGAATTTTCCTATTTTTTTAGCTTTATTTGGATTTGTTATGGCGTTTTCAGGACTAATGATGTTAGTCTAAGTTTTGTATTCTTTTAAAACTAAATTAAGAAAGGGAAAAAAAGATGAAAAGTTTTTCTTCTATTGAATGAAAAAGTAGCGCTAAAAACTCTTGAGAAATGTTCAAAAAGGGTTGTGGAAACATTATGCCTACACTTTCAAAATTAAGTAAGGCTTTCCTTTTACCTATTGCATTACTTCCTATTGCGGGAGTATTCTTAGGTGTAGGATCAGCTATTGCTTCAAATTCAGTCGATGGTACTTTTGGTTATTTCTTTGGTTCATTACTTAATAAAATGGGTGATGTATGTTTTGGAAACTTACCAGTACTATTCTGTATTTCAGTTGCCCTTGCATATACTAAAGACTCAGGAATTGCAGCTATTACAGCTGTTGTAGGTTTCTTAGTTATGAATGGTATGCAGGCAGCGTTATTACATACTCAACAAGCAGATTATTCTTCAATTTTTGTAACTATTGATGGTAAAAAAGGTTACCACCAATTGTATTCACTTATTGAAGGGACAGAAAATAAATTTGAAATAAAATGAGATACTCTAGATTTTAACCTTCAAGATATAACAGGATATTTTACAAAAAATAATGATCTTTACACTCCAGTTAATTCAAATCGTGAATTAATTGACGCAGCTGGATCAGTTTACTATTCATTATTATGAATTAATAAAATTCCTAATGGATTAATAACATCAAATATTGGGGTTAATTCATTAAATACAGGAGTATTTGCAGGTATATTTGTTGGTGCTATTGCGGCCAAATGTTACAATAAGTTTCACCAAACTCAATTACCATCAGCAATTAGTTTCTTTAGTGGAACAAAACTGGTTCCAATTGTAACTTTCGTTGCTGTTATTCCTTTATCATTTATTTTTATGTTTATCTGACCATATGTTGGTATGGGATTAGCTGCATTTGGTTCAGCATCTGGTGACTTACCTGGTGGATTAGATTCATTTATCTATGAAATTGCTGAACGTTCACTAGTTCCTTTTGGACTACACCATGTATTTTATGCACCACTATGATGAACAAATGCTGGTGGTTCAATTGCCGAAGCATTTAATAGATATGATTTAGCAGGTTTAGAAGTTGGATCAGCTAAATACAATGAATATGTTAAAATTCAAACTGAATTCGTGAATATCTGAATTGGTAATCATGTAGGTACAGCGGTTTCTTGAGGTCTTGTTACAATCGGTGATGATGGTAAAATAACTAATATTTTCACTGACCATACTCAGGCGTTTTTAACTATTAAAACAAATATTTCTAATCAATTCCCTGAATTATGAAAATCAATGGGTGATCAAACTATGGCATATTCAGTTATCGCAAAAATTAATATATTAAACTTTACAGATCTAGAAGCTTTAGGATTAAACATTGGTAGATTCCAATCAGGTAAATTCGGATTTATGTTATTAGGATTACCAATGGCTGGATTAGCTATGTGATTAAACGTACCTAAAGAAAACAGAAAAGAAGTTATGGGGATTTATTTCTCAGCAGCCTTTACTTGTTTCTTAACAGGTATTACAGAACCAATCGAATATACATTCTTATTCTTAGCACCTTGATTATTCTATGGTGTACATATGCCTTTAGCAGCTATTTCATTCTTATTTGCTGGGTTATTCAAAACTCACGTATCAATGACTGTTTCTGGAGGATTTATTGATTACATCGTATTCGGAGTTATCCCTTACTTTGGATCAAAAGCAATGTCAGCTAAATCAGCATTTGCAATATTAGGAGTTTCAGCCGCAATGGCACCTGCTTACTTCTTCGGATTCTACTTTGCAGTAAAATACGGAAATGTTATGGTACCGGGTCGTGATGGAAGTTCAAATGTTCAATTAGCAACAAAAGCTGATTATAAAGCATCAAAAGGATTAAATGTTGATGGAAGCAAAATTGAAGACGGAAAAACTTCAAAAGCATCTGCTAAAGACGCTGTTGAAGAAGCAAGAATTCAAAAAGCTACAAAAATCATTGAATTCTTAGGTGGAGAAGCAAACATCGTTGACGTTGATGCATGTGCTAGTCGTTTACGTTTAACTGTTAAAGATGGATCTTTAGTTGATAAAGATGGAATTATTTCTTTAGGTGGAGCTACTGGAGCTCTAATTAGAGGAACAAACGTACAAGTTGTTTATGGTGGTGAACAAGAAGCTATCAAACCTCGTATGATTAAAATCTTAGATGAACAAAGAAAAGCAAAAAAATAGTTTAATTTCTAAAAGAGACATTGTTATAAATTGTCTCTTTTTTTGTTTTTAAGAATATAATAATAAATATAAATATAGGTGGTTATATGAATTGAAATAATACGCAGATAAAATTAAGGGAATTTATTAATCATAATTTATTTAATGGATTAGTTATTAAGATAACAAAAGATAATGAAGACATTTATTTTGAAAACTTTGGATATTCAGATAAGGAAAATGAAATTAAAATTCAAAAAGATAATATATTTGCGTTATATTCCATGACAAAACCTGTGACTGTTGTAGCTTGTTTATTATTGATTCAAAGAAATCAATTATCACTTGAAGAACCAATAAAAAAATTTTATTCTGACTTTAATGAAAAAATTAAAATTAAGCATTTATTAAATATGACGTCAGGATTAACTTATTTTTGGAATAATTCTGATAGTGGAAAAGAAATTAAAAATGCTTTTGATTTAGTTGAAAATGAAAATATAACCTTACAAAAATTTTGTGAGAAAGTCAGCAAGTCAAAAGTTATATCAGAACCAGGAACTGAATGACATTATGGAGTATCTCTTGATATTATTGGTGGTATTATCGAAAAAGTAACAAATCAACCTTTTAATGAATTCCTTGAAGAAAATATATTTTCAGTATTAGAAATGAAAGATACGGCATTCTATGTTAAAGATTTAGAACGCAAAACAAAAGTATATGACTTTAAAAAAAGTATTGATGGTAATAAATTAACAGCAAATGATAATTTTCATTTCTTAATGCCTTTTACAAATAAACAACCATTAGCATCACTAGGCGGAAGCGGTTTATTCTCAACAGCTAGTGATTATGCAAAATTTTTAAATTTTTTAATTGATGGAAAAATCAATGGAATTCAATTCTTAGAAAAAGAACTACTTGATTTAATGAGAAGTGATCAACTAAAGGAAATAAAAGATTCATTTAAATGAACATTCAACAAAGACTATTCATATGGATACGGTGTTAGAGTTAGACTAAAAAATGATTTGCACCCTTTAACTGAAATTGGTGAGTTTGGTTGAGACGGTGCTTTAGGTAGTGCTGGACTTGTCGATCCAAAAAATAATATAACAATGACTTTTTTGAGCTCTAGCTACCCTGGTAATAATAAAATTGTTCAAACAGAGTTATTTGATGCAGTGTATAAAGACTTGAGAGAACTTAATATAATAAAATAAAAACCTAGTTATTTCTAACTAGGTTGTTTTTCTTAATAAATGGTGGAGATGGTGGGAATCGAACCCACGTCCAAAATACCAAATCATATAAATTCTACAGTTTAGATAATTTTCTAATTTGCTATATTAAATAAAACTATCAAAAGATTAATATAACATTCGTAATTGAGTTTCAAAATTATTTATTACGATCATAATTTCTATTGGAATAGGTATATACAATAATTAACAGATTCCAACACTGTTAAAAATTGCCAAACGTTATATTTTTATATTGAAAGTCAAATTAAGCGAAAGCGTAATTTGCTTGTCCAGCATTTAACATAAATGTTGGAACTTCGTTTGTTTTTTCTTCGTTTTTGTTTGCATTTTATCAAACCTAGAAGTCTTATGGTCTACCACACCACTGCTATTATATGACCAGAGTATCCTGTCGAAACCAGGACATCCCCATATTTTTATTATACAATATATTAATAAGAAGTTCATGAAAGGTAAACTATGTTGAAACTAGATCATATTGAAGAAATGCTTGAGAAAGCTTTAGAAGAAAAAGATGTTAAAAAAATAAGAAGTATTTCTAAAGAATTCCAATTTGTAGACTTTGCTGAAGCAATGGAACAATTCGAAAGCAAAAAGGTATTAAAAATATTTAGATTATTAGAACTTGAAGAAGCTGCTGAAATTTTTACATACTTAGATTCAGAACATCAAGAATATATAATTGAAGCTTTCACTAATACTGAAATTCAGGAAATCTTGGATGAACTTTATACTGATGACATTATTGACTTAATTGACGAAATGCCAAGTGAAGTTGTTAAAAAGATTTTGAAAGCAACAACAAAAGATGTAAGGAAAGAATTAAACAATATTCTTAAATATAAAGAACATACTGCAGGAGCCATAATGAGTATCAATTTTACTGAGTTAAAGGCAGATAACACAGTAGAAATGGCAATTAAGGCTATTAAACGTCGTCATGATGATTATGATGAGATAGATGACTTATTTATTATTGATGAACATAATAAATTGTTAGGTTGAATTGAATTAAAACAATTACTAATTAATAGTCCAAAAACAAAACTTGGAACAGTAATGAATTCAAAAATTGTTAACGTTAATGTAGAGATGGACCAAGAAGAAGTTGCAAACTATTTTAAACGTTATGACATAAACACTTTACCTGTTGTTAATAAAAATCAACAATTAGTTGGTATTATAACTGTTGATGATGTTATTGATGTATTAGTTGAAGAATCAACTGAAGATATTCAAAATTTTGCAGGAATTGATGCTGATGATGTAGAATCAGATTATTTTGAAACAAGTATTTTCAAAATGTACAAGTCAAGAGTTGTTTGATTATCAATTTTATTACTAATTGGAGTAATTACTCACGTAATTATGTTATTAATGTTTAATTTAGTTGAAGGCTTAAAAGATTTACCATCGGGTAAAGAAGTAATTATGATGATTCCAATATTAATTGTTTTAGCTGGAGTATCAGGAAATATTGCTAACCAATCATCTCTAATGATGATTAGATCATTAGCCTTAAATCAAGTTCATAAAAAAGAAATTAAAACAATATTTGGAAAAGAATTATTAGTTGGATTCTTATTAGGCATTACATTAGCATTTATAAATGTAATTAGATTACTAATAATTTATGCAGTTCAAGAAGGTGGAACAATTAATCATAGTGAATGAATGGTTATTTTATTTTCAACACTTGGAATACTTGTTGTTGTTATGTTAGCTAACTTATTAGGTATTTTACTGCCATTATTATTGAAGAAGATTAAAAAAGATCCAACAATTGCATCATCACCATTAATTACTAGTCTGGTTGATATTTTGTGTGTACTTGTATTTATAGGGTTTGCATTAATTATAGTTTAGGAGAAAATATGAGATTAAGAAATAAACCTTGGGTAAAGGAATATTTAGAAAATAACAGTAAATATTTAATTAAATGAGATAAAGAATCAAAAATTAATTTAGCTGATTTATTTGAAAATACAAAACAACCTGTTCATTTAGAGATTGGCTGTGGTAAAGGTAACTTTATTACAAATCATGCATTAAAAGAAGAAAATATTAACTTTATTGGAATGGAAAAAGAAGAGACCGTTGTTGGAGTTGCACTTAAAAAAACTTTAACAGAGTTTAATCAAAAAAACCGAGAAGTGACTAATTTAAAATATTTTAATGATTTTGCTGAGGATTTGTCTGACATATTTGCACCATCATCAATTGATAAAATTTATTTAAATTTTTCTGATCCTTGACCAAAAGCGAGACATGCTAAAAAAAGACTAACATACAGGACCTTTTTAGATATCTATGCAAATATTATTAAATCAAATGGAATTTTGGAATTTAAAACTGATAATGATGGTCTATTTTCATTTTCCTTAGAAGAAATTTCAGAAAATAAAAATTGAGAATTAATTTATCAAACAACGGATTTATATTCTGATCAAACTGCTTTAGAAAATAATATTCCAACTGAATATGAAACTAAATTTCATAATATTGGAAAAAACATTAATAAATTAATAATTAAAAAAACCTTTTAATTAACTTGGAGAAATCCAAGTTTTTTTGTTAATAACTTATGAGGTGAAAATATGATTAATTTAATACTTATTTTTTTATCAACTATTTTTGGTTTTAATCAACTAGAGAATATTAACTATGTTCCAGAGAAAAAACAATTAAAATACAATGGTAATCAACATGTTAAATATCCTACAAAAGAATATTCAACAAATATAAATTTTGTTCAAAATGTTTTTAACAGCGGGCATTTATGAAAAACAAATTATGACTATACATTTGTTGTTAATTTAAGTGATTTTGATAAATATACGTTTGAATATTTTGATTTTAAAATTCAGTTTGAAATTTTAGAAAGACTTGTTGATATAAACAATCAATCTTATTCTACAAAAAATACAGTGGAACTCATAATTTATAAAAACATTGCTTCTAAAGTAATCATACAAAATCATTCTTATCAACAAAAAGGAACCAATAGAAAAATTAATTATCAAAGTTTAATAATGGCAGAATTAAACAAAAAAGAAAATTACCAATTAACAGCGTTAATTTCAAATAATTTAGCAAACAATGAGGAACTTAAAAATGTAATTATATTTGAACAAAGAACATTAAATATTAATAAAATAATTATTTCGCTTGTACCAAAGATTAATTATTCTATGTTTGAAAATGCAAAAATTACTGTTTATTATGATCCTACAAAAATTGGTTTAAATGCAGCTGAAATAAACAAACAAATAAATTTAGAATTAGTTAATTTATTAGATAAATTAAATATTGATTCAAAAGTATTTTATTATTTATTTTCAGGAATTAATTTAGTTAATAGTGACTTATCAAGACTTTCATCAGTCAATAAAGATTTAGTTCAAATTTTTATAATAGAATGTGCCAAAAGTTATTTAGTAGAAAAAGACTCATTTCTAAATACTTTAACATCTCCAACTATAAAAATAGAATTTATACAAAAGTTTAATATAAATAATTTAGGATTTAAAAAAATAATTTATGTTGATGATTACTCAACAGTTACAAATAATTTAATAATTTTAAATTTTAGTTCACATAGGTTTTTATTTGATGAAATACTTTTCCTTGAAAAATTTAATGATCAAAAATGATTAGTTAAAGTTAATCCAAAATATAACAATAATATATTTGGTGAATTAGAAATCAGTTTAGTTTTAAAATCAAACAATTGAAGTGAATCTAACAAAGAAAATATTGATACTGAAAATCCTTCGTGAATTGATGGAGAAAAAGCGGATGATAATCCTGAATTGAAAACAAATAAGCATAGTAAATATTTAAAATCAATTATTCTGTTTTTAATTAGTATATTTATGTTTAGTTTTATTTTATTGCCTGAATTATTGAAAAAACTAAAAAAGATATATAGAAAAAATGATAAAATATAAAAAGAAAAAGTTGAGGGATATCGTGCATGAGATATAAAATTCAATCACTAACTGATATAGGTAGAGTTAGAAAATCAAATCAAGATTTCTTAGGATACACTGAAAACAACGAAGGTTGTCTTTTTGCTATTGTTTGTGATGGTATGGGTGGTCATGCATATGGTGAATTAGCTTCTAAGATGGCAGTTGAAACATTCATTAGATTATTTGAAAAAACTACTTTTTTAGAAAAGTCCGATAATGAAATAAATGAATGATTGAGAGAATCTGTAAAACAAATAATTCAAGAAATGAAAAATCATGTTGATGTTTTTTTTGAAACTAATGATATGGGGACAACATTAACTGCTGTACTCTTTGTAGGAAAAAAAGCATTTGTTGTTAACATTGGTGATTCAAGAACATACAGAATTAAAGATGGTAAGTTAAATCAAATAACAGTTGATCAAAACTTATGAAATGATAAAGATAATCGTGAAAAAAGAAAAGAAGAAATAAAAAACTATTTAGGGCCTAGATTTAACGAAATGACATATTGAAAAGTTTTAACAAGTGCTTTAGGACCAAATAAGAATACAAAAATAGATACTTATTTGCTAACTGATAATGTAGGTACTTTTGTCTTAACAACTGATGGTGTTCATGACTACATTGATGCAGAGACTTTTACTGAAATATTAACTTCAAAGAGAAGATTAAAAGCTAAAGCTAAAGAAATGATTGAGTATGCATTAAATAATTTTTCAACTGATAACTTATCATTGCTAATTGTAGAAATGATGGGTGAATAGATATGCAAGATAATAATCAAAAATATACGAGAATTGATCAAATACCAGAAGACTATTTTGCTAATAAAAAAATAAATGGCAGCTACTTGTTAATAAAAGAAATAGGAAGAGGAACATTTGGTCTAGTCTATAAAGCCAAAGATTTAAGCAATCCAACGAATTATTCAAAAGACAATTTTTTAGCTATTAAATTAATGTTTGTTCCTAACATTAAGAATGAAAATGACAGATTGAGAGAGCAAGAAGTAAGAGATGAAATTAAGAAATATTCAACTCAAATATTTAATCCAAGAGTTGTTAAAATTCAAGATTACCTTCAATGAGATAATTTTTTATTAATTGTTATGGAATATGTTGATGGCCAGTCATTGCAAGATATGTTAAAAGAAAAAGATGGTACTTTAACTTTTGAAGAAATAATTTACTACTTTAGTGAAATAGCTTTAGGGTTACAAGGTGTTCATGACATGAACATGATTCACCGTGATATTAAACCAGGTAATATTTTGTTAACAAAAGATAAAAAGATAAAGATAACAGACTTCGGAATTTCACATGTTAAAGGATTTGTTTATGAGGGAGGAAGCGCTAAAAGAACATTGAAACCCTCATCGCCAGGAACACCAAGATTTGCATCCCCAGAACAATATATTGAATCTGATGCTTCAAATGATGACAAAATATCATTCCAGTCAGATATTTATTCATTAGGGGTAATGATGTATGAAGCAACAACAGGTGTTGAATTAATTAAAATTAATGATTCAAGATTATTTATGCCAAAAAATGATAGAGATAGAAAAGACAAAAATACTTATCTTTTAGATCAAAGTTTAGTTGCAGAGATTATTTTACCTTCAGCGATCAATCCAACAATCAACAAAAGTTTAGAAAGCATAATTATGAAATGTCTTGAAAAAAATGTTGCAGATAGATACAAAACAGCTAATGAAGTGGCAAAAGATCTTAAAGCAATTGGCAGAGGCGAAAAAATAACAATTAAAAAGTTTAGAAATGAACCTTATAAAAATGAAAATATTAAAAAATTTGAAAATGAAAATAAGAAATTTACAAATTTTATATCAAGCTTTATTAATACAAAAGTTGTCCCAGTAATTGTTTGCATTTTTGTAATATTAGTTTTATTCATACTTGTTTTAATATGATAGGAGGTAAAAATTGTGAATGGAAAAATTATTCAAATAGATAGCAATATAAGTTTTGTTCTTACTAAAGATAACAAAGTATATGAAGTATTTATTAAAGGTAATGTCAAAAAAGAAACTAAACCTTTAGTCGGAGATGATGTAGAATTTGAGTTTATCGAAGAATTAAAAGGCAATATAACAAAAATAATACCTAGAAAAAATGAAATATATAGACCAAGAATTGCCAATGTTGATCAGGTTATTATAGTCACATCTTTATTTGAACCACTATTTGCGTCATACATTTTGAATAAATATATTTTTATGATTGAAGCCAAAAAAATAAAACCAATTCTTTTATTTACAAAAAATGAACTATTGAATAAAACAAAATTTTATGATGAAGTAATGCAAAAAGTAAATTCTTACAAAGATATAGGATATGAAGTATTTATACTTGATAATATAGAAAATGTAAAATATAACAAAGAAATAAAAAATTTGAGATTAAAATTAGTTGATAAAGTTTCATTTTTTACAGGACAAACAGGTGCCGGTAAGTCTACAACACTTAACAATTATTTAGTTGATCATCAAATTAAAACTAATGAAATATCTCTGAAACTTAATAGAGGAAAGCACACTACTACAAATGTAAAAATATATAACTTACCTGATAATATTTTGATAGCTGATACCCCAGGTTTTTCAAGTTTTGAACTTGTTAATCTTGAAGTTGAAAATATTTTGAGAACTTCAAAAATATTAAATAAGTTTAATAGTAACTGTAAATTTATCGATTGTATTCATATTCATGAAAAAAAATGTGGTGTAAAAGATGCGGTTGAAGCAAATGATATACCATTATTTATATATGAAGATTATAAAAAGATTTATGAGGAAATATCAAACAGGAAGGTGAGATACTAATGAAAGAAATAATTATTGCACCAAGTTTTTTATCTGCAAACTTTGCTGATTTAAAAAAAGAAATAGCGCGATGTGAGTTGGCTAAAATTGAATGAATACATTATGATGTAATGGATTATGATTTTGTCCCAAATTTAACATTTGGTTCAAAAATATTAAAAGATATTGTAAATTCAAGTAAGTTTAAAATTGATATACATTTTATGATCAAAGTAAAAACAAAGAAATTTGAAGATTTTTTTGTTGAGTATATTAAATGCAATCCAACTATGATGACTATGCATATCGAATCAATGACAAGAGAAGAAACTCAAAAATTTTATGATTTGTGCAAATCAAACAAGATTATGTTTAGCTTAGCTGTTTCACCAAAAACAGATATCCATGTTTTAGATGAGTGATTAGAAAAATTAGATAATATTTTAATTATGAGTGTAGAACCTGGATTTGGTGGCCAAACATTCATACCTGAAGTTTTAAAAAAAGTTGAATATTTAGCGTCTTTAAAAAAAACAAATCAGCTTAACTACATAATTGAAATTGATGGTGGAATTAACGAACACACAAGTAAAAAAGCCGCTAATGCAGGCGTTGAAATGATGGTCGCAGGGAGTTATTTATTTGAAAGTGAAAATTTTACAGAGAAAGTTGAAGCATTAAAACATGATTAAAAATATTCTTATTGTAACTTCCAAAACTAAAATAGATTTAAGTGTTTTTAATAATGATCAAACTTATATAATAGGTATTGAACGCGGATGTTTAGATTTGATTGAAAAGAATATAAGAATAGATTTAGCAATTTCAGATTTTGATCAGGTATTAGATGAAGAATTGGAGATGATTAAGTCTTATTCTAAAAAAATCGAAATACTTTCAAGGGATAAAGACTTGTTAGATGGTGAAATGGCAATAATAAAAGCTAAGAAAATATCTTCAACAGCTAATATTTTATTTGTAGCTAATCCAACAAAAAGATATGACATGAACTTTTCAATTTTAAATCTAATATTTAAATATGGAATTAAATTAATAAATGATGAAAGTGTAATTTTCAAAATACCATCAGGTAAAACAGAATTAGAATTTAGTAATTTCCAAATTTATACTTTCATAAGTTTCTTTTCAAAAGTTGATACTATAATAACTTTAAAAAATTTAAAATATGAATGTAATAATTTAGAATTAAAAGCTTGAGAAAATACTTGCATATCTAATGCCATGGTATTAAGTAAAAATCCAATAATTAACACTAATAATGAAATAATATGTATAGCAACAAAATAAAAAAAGGAATTTAAATTTCCTTTTTTTCTTGTAGTTTAATTCTTTTCTCTGCTGCTTTAAGATTTAATTTAGCTTTTTTAAATCTAATTTTAGCATTTCTAACTTTAGCCTTAAAAGTTATTTTTTCAAATTCATTCTTGTTACTTTTTAATTCTTTTCTTCTTTGTTCCAATTCAAGTTTTGCAACATTAACTTCTGCCTTAGCTAATTTTAATTCACTCAAAGATCTTTCATGAATTTCTTGAGAATTAAAAAAACTAGTGTAGTCAATTGTCATTTCATCAGTCGAATGAGTATTCTCTCTATTGTCATATATTTTAGCTACTAATTTATGCTCTCTAGCTAATTTTTTTGCTTCAGTTATTGCATCTTCTTTTTCCTTAAAAGAACCTAAATCATCTTTAGTTACAACTACTTCTTTTTCAGTTTTAACAATTTTTCAAGGCATGACCATTCACTCTTTTCTTTTTAATATTATATTAAAAAGTTTAGACAAAAACAAATAATACTTTAGCAAATAAAAAAGGGTATTTAAAACCCTTAGTATTTTTATAAATGGTGCCTCCTATCGGGGTCGAACCGATACGAGTTTCCTCGTCAGATTTTGAGTCTGATGCGTCTGCCAATTCCGCCAAGGAGGCATATAACAATTATAATACATTTTTTGGTAAAATATTTCTAATGAAAGAGGTATTATGAAAAAACAAACTAATAAAATATTAATACTAAATATATTAAATGTAATATTTACAATCTTGTTTAGCTTATTAATAATAGCTACTATACTTGCTGTTTGCATATCATTAAAACAAACATTTGTTGCAATATTAGTAATTTTGCCAATCGTTTCTTTTATTTCAATTATTATTTTTTATCTAATATCATACAGAAAAAGAAAAATAGGAATAACAAATTTATTATTTTTTATGTGTTCACTAAATATATTTTCATTGCTTATAAGTTATAAAATAATTTCTGAGTTAGAATCCTTAGATATTTTACAGAATGAGGATAATGAAAAAGTTTTTGAAGAAAAAAATATTTTAATGGCTAGTTGAGAAATAGAACTTGAAAAAGCAAAAATAGATAAGAAGCTAGCAAAATTAAGTTCAACTAATGAAAATAAAAAAGTTTCTAAAAAAAATATTGAACAAAAATTAGAGGTGAATAAAAGAGAAGTTTATAAAAGTTATACTAAATTTGTTTATAAAAATATATTGAAAAAAAACCCAGAAGAAAAAAACACATTTAAAATAATCACCTTAACATCAAATGCTATAGTTAAATATGAATATCTTGATCAATTTCTTAAACAAGAAAAACTAATTAAAGACTTAGAAAAATTTGGTTGAACAAAAGAAGAAGTAGTTCAAGTAATTACAACTAATGATATAGAACAAATAATTACAACATTTAAAGAAAACAGAAAAGATTATTAGAAAAAAACACATGCAACTAAGCATGTGTTTTATTAATTAAGCAACAACAACGTTTTGTTTTTTTAAAGTTCTTAAAGTTCTTGCTGAAACTTTGATAGTAAATACATTACCGTTTTCGTCCATAACTTTAACTTTTTGTAAGTTTAAATTTCATTTTCTCTTTGTTGCATTTAAAGCGTGTGATCTTGAATTACCAGATAACGCACTTTTACCAGTTAACATATCTTTTCTTGCCATCTCATTTCACCTCTGTCTATAGTTAAGATTAATAACACTAAAAAAATAATACTAAAAATAAAGAGATATTACAACATATATAAATAAAATTTTGCTTTTTTACCCAACTTTTATATAATATTGTTAAAATAATATAAGTGAAAGTAAGGTGATTTTGTGAACACAATAGATAAATCAGTGATTAAAGTAATTAAAGATGCCATAGTAACTGTGCCTGGTGTAGTTTCATTTTCTAATTTTAATGCAGACTCATATGATGAGATTGCAACAAATGATATCAACAATGCTATTGAGTTTACAAATACCGACAATATAACTCGTTTTAGAATACATGTTATAATATTATCTGGTGTTAACATTAAAGATGTTATAAAAGAAATTCAAATTAGAGTAAAATATGAACTAGAGAAAATTTCAAAATTTACTATGAAATACATGGTAGATGTTGTAGTAGATGATTTAGCTTAAAAGCAAAGCAATAGGTGAAGGAATAAAATGGAAAAATTAATTTTGATAAAAGACTCAATGACGAGTGCTGTAAACAATTTATATAACAATTATCCGCATATTGATAAGTTAAATGTATTCCCTGTTCCAGATGGAGATACAGGAACTAACATGAATTTAACTGCTACTAACGGATATAATGATGTAAAAGATATTGAATTTAAAACAATCGGTGAATTTTTAAATGCTTTTTCTAGAGGTTTAATTATGGGGGCTAGAGGTAACTCTGGTGTTATTTTTTCTCAAATTATTAAAGGTCTAGCAAAAGGAATGAACGATGCTACTGAATTGAATGTAGCAGAATGAAAAAAAGGGTTTACAGAATCTAAAATAATAGCTTATAGAGCAGTTATGAAACCTGTTGAAGGTACAATCTTAACAGTTATTAGAGAAGTTGCTGAACAATCAGTATTATTACCTGATGATATGGAAATAAAAGAATTCTGAAACAAAATAATATTAATTGCAAATGAAGCATTAGAAAATACTCCTAATTTATTACAAGCACTTAAAGATGTTGGTGTTGTTGACTCAGGGGCTTATGGATTAGTTAAATTTTTAGAAGGTATGAACTCAGTAATTCAAACAAATAAAATAATAGCTAAGACAGATAAACTTGAAATCAATGAAGGTGGAAACATCGAAATGGAAATTGAAGCCGAATTTGGTTACTGTACTGAAGGTATTGTAATGTTAAACGAGGAATGAATTAACAAATTACAAACTAGCGCAATCAGAGATCAATTACAAATTTATGGAAATACTTCAATCGTAGTTGTTGTTGACGAGGATATCTTAAAAGTTCATACGCATGCTTTAAGTCCGGGACAAGTTTTAATGTTCTTACAACAATATGGTGATTTTAGAACTATCAAAGTTGATAACATGAATTTACAAGCTGACAAGCAAGTTAAAGGTAGTGAAGGTTCTGGATGACAAGAAAATACATCAATTAAACTTGAAAGAAAACTTAATAATGAATATGCAACAATTGCTGTTGTATCATCACCAGAGATGAAAAAATACTTTGAAAAAGAACTTGGTATTGATATAGCTATTGATGGAGGTTCAAAAATGAATCCTTCAACTAATGATTTCTTGAAAGCTATTGAGGAAGTTGACGCTAAAGCTGTTTACTTAATGCCTAATAATGGAAATGTTTTATTAGCAGCAAAACAGGCTGAAAAAGAAGAAACTAAATCAAAAATTATTGTTATTCCAACAAAAACTATTCAGCAGGGAATGACTGCAGCATTATCATTCGATCCATCTGCAACAACTGTAAAAAATACTAAGGCAATTACTTCAGCAATTAAAAATGTGATTTCTTTCCAAGTTTCACAAGCAGCTAAAGATTCAGTTGTTAATGGAATTAAAATTAAGAAGGACCAACAAATGGCTATCGTTGATGGAAAAATTGTTGGTACAGCAAATGATATAGGTATCTTATTTGAGAAACAATTATCAAGATATATAACTAATAAAACAGAAATTATAACTATTTTTATTGGACAAGATGCTTCAGCAAAAAGTGTTAGTCAACTAAGAAAATTTTTAGACGAAAATTTTGATGTAGAATATGAGATTATCGAAGGTGGTCAAAAAGTTTACAGTTTTATAATTGCAGTAGAATAATTTATTAAAGCACCAAATTGGTGTTTTAATTTTATAAAATAAAGAAAAAAGAAGGTAGGTACTACAAATGTATAAAATAGCGTTTGACGTAATGGGATCAGATAATGGTAGTTTAGTTGCGATTGAAGCAGCAAGCAAATTTATTAAGACAAGAAAGGATTTATATCTTATTTTTGTTGGAGATAAAGAACAAATAGAAACAACATTAAAAAAATTCCCTATTGATAAATCAAGATATGAAATTCTTGCAACTACAGAGTTCATTGATATGAATGGTTCAATAATGGATATTAGAAGAAAAAAAGACTCATCAATGGTAAAAGCACTTGAAGCTTTAAAAGATAATAAAGTTGATGCTATGATTACTGGTGGTAATTCTGCAGCTTTCATTGCTGGAGCACATTTTATCCTTGGTGAATTAAATGGTATATCAAGACCTGGTTTCATGCCAACACTTCCAACTGCAGTAAACAATAAACTAACTTTATTATTAGATGTAGGAGCAAATCTTGAAGCAGACGTTGAAGATATCATTGGATATGCTAAAATGGCTAACATATACTCTAAAAACGTCTTAAAAATTGAAAATCCTTCTATTGCTCAATTAAACATTGGTGAAGAAAAGTCAAAAGGTACTTTATTACAAAAAGAAATCTATAAGGAACTAGAAGCAGATGAAAATATAAACTTTTTTGGTAATCTTGAATCAAGAGATATTTTAGCTGGTAAAGTTGATATCATTGTTACTGATGGTTACACAGGAAACATGTGTTTAAAAGCATTTGAAGGAGCTTCTAAAATTTTAATGACTGAAATTAAATCTCAGTTATACAAAACAATTTTTACTAAGTTAAAGGCTTTAACACTTAAAAAATCATTTGATAATGTTTCAAAGAAATTTGATTATAAAAATCACTCTGGAGCTATTTTATTAGGTGTTAATGGTATTGCATTTAAAGCGCATGGATCAAGTGATGTTAAATCATTTGAAGCAACATTAAGAATGACTTGTGATGCTATTGAAAATGATGTATTAAATAAAATTAAAAAGGAATTGATATAATATGACAATGCACGAATTTTTTGAAAATTTTGGTATTAAAATTAATGATTCAAAAATTTTTAGCACTGCATTAACTCATAATTCTTATGCAAATGAGACAAAAACAAAAGAAACATATCAAAGACTAGAGTTTTTAGGCGATGCTGTTTTACAAATGTATGTATCAAAATTTTTGTATTTAAATTTTTCAAATGCACCAGAGGGTAAATTAACAAAAACAAGATCTGATATTGTTAGACAAGAAACATTGAGCGAAATTGCTAAAATGATTGATCTTGGTAAGATTATTAGATTAGGTCAAGGAGAAATAAAATCAAAAGGTTATGAAAAACCTTCGATTTTATCTGATGTCTATGAAGCAGTAACGGCTGCTATTTATTTAGATCAAACTGAAGAAATATTAATATCTTGAATTAAAGCAACAATATTCAAATACATTGAAAAAAATGATTACAAACAACTTAATCGTGATTACAAATCTGAGCTTCAAGAGATCATTCAAGCTGAGATTAGAAGTGATTTAGAATATAAAGTTGAAAATCAAATTCACATTGAAAAAGATAATAAAATAAAATATACTGTTAGTGTTAATTTAGATGGACAAAAGTATGGAGTTGGTACTGGTTTTTCTAAGCAAGAAGCATCACAAAATGCTGCAAAAGATTGTTTAAATAAATTAAAAAAAACAACAAAATAATAAGTAAAAAGTGAGCTGAAAACTCACTTTTTACTTATTATAAATTATTCTTTTATACCAAGTATAAGGATAAGAAAATCAACTATTTTTTAAGTTTTTTGATATAATTTTATTAGTTATTATATTTAAACGAAGGAGTTAAGAATTTATGCTATTTTTAAAACAAATTAGAGCAGTTGGATTTAAATCGTTCGCTGAGCCTACAACATTAAACTTCACAAAAGAAATGATTGGTGTTGTTGGACCAAATGGTTCAGGTAAATCAAACATTACAGACTCTATTAGATGAGCTTTAGGAGAACAATCAACTAAATCATTACGTGGTTCAAACATGGATGATATTGTTTTTTCAGGGAGTGCTGATAAGCCTGCTGCTGATTTTGCAGAAGTAACATTAGTTTTTGATAATCAAAGAGATATTTTTTCTACTATCAAAACAAATGTTGTTGAAATAACTAGAAGATTTAATAAAAAAACTCGTGATAGTGATTTTTTCATTAATGGTGAAAAATGCAAATTAAGAGATATCCAAGATGTAGCATTAGAAACAGGTTTGACTAAATCAAGTATAGCAATTATTTCACAAGGAACAATTTCAACATTTGCTGAAGCTAAACCTGATGCAAGAAGAGAAATTTTTGATGAAGCTGCAGGATTAGCAAAGTACAAAAAAAGAAAATTAGAAGCTCTTAAACAATTAGCAAAAACAACTGAAAACTTAACAAGAATTAGTGATATTAAATCAACTCTTGAAAAAAGACTACCAAGAGAAAAAGAAAAAGCCGAAAAAGCTGCCAAATATAAAGATAAAATTGAAGAATTACAAAAAATTGAATTAACAATTTTAGCAAGTGATGCTTTAAGATTTGAGACTGAATTATATTCATTAAGAGATAAAAGACGTCAATTAGACATAGAAGTTCAAAAATTAGCAAATGAAATTAACTTATCACAAGATGAATTAGATGTAATGTTATCTAAAAATGGTGATGCAGATAAAGAAATAACTCAATTAAATTTAAATTTCCAAAGAATTGTTGAAAGAATAGCAAGTTTAAAAACTCAAAAGCAACAAGTTGAAGCTAGAGAAAATTCTGAAAACATTAACCAAAATTCTGATGATATAAAAGCTAGAGCTATTAAAAAAGAATTTGATGAAAAATCAATTTCATTTAATAGTGAAAAAGATCTTGTAGCAAATCTTGAAAAAACAGAATTAGAATTAAAAAGAAGATATGACGAAGTTAATGACCAGTTTAGAACTTTTCATATGCAATCTCAAGAAATTGAATCTGAAAAGAACAAGTTACAATATCGTTTAGAAGAACTTGAACATAAACAAAACACAAATAACTTAAACCCAATGTCAGGTGCAAAAGCAATTATCGATAACGCAAAAAGATTATCAGGAGTTGTAGGAACTGTCGGTTCATTAATTGATGTTAAAGAAGAACACCAAATTGCTATTTCATTAATAACTGGTAATCATTTACAATCTGTAGTTTTTAAAACAAGCGATGATGCTAAAAAAGGGATTGAGTTTTTAAAAAAACAAAGATTAGGTAGAGTGAATGCATTACCTATTGATACTTTAAATCCTTCTTCAATTGCAGGGCCACAAAGGGACATAATAAAAAGAGCTCCTGGATTCATTGGGTTTGCAAACGAATTAGTTGAAATTGAAAAAGACTGTCAAGTTGTATTGGATTATATTTATGGTACAACAATCGTTACAAGAAACTTTGACGATGCAACTAAACTTGGAAAAAGCATTAACTTCCGTTATGGAATAGTTTCATTAGATGGTCAAAGAGTTTTACCTAGAGGAGCAATGAGTGGTGGTTCTGTTAATAAAGCATCAAATATTTTTGCTGCTAAAAAAATTGATGAATCATTTGACCCAGAATCAATTAAAACAAAAATTGTTTCTTTAGATAAAATTTTTAATGAGAAACAAAAAATATTTAATGATTTAAAAGAAGTAAGAGAAAAATTAGTTGATGATATTAACCAGACAGCATCAAACATTAGAATTGGTAAAAACTCAATTAATATCCTTAATTCTTCATTAATTGAATTATCTGATAATTACAAAATTATTACAGGTAAAGATTTATTAAATAACCAAGTTACTTCATCATTTGATGAATCAGAATCAATTAGATTAGCTAGAGAAATTGCTAAACTTGAAACTGAAAGAAATGAAATTTCAATCAAAGTTAATAGTTTATCAGAGTCTAAAACTAAAACAACTGATCGTCAACATGAATTAAATAAAGAAAACAAAGAAAAACGTGAAATTTTAAATAATTGAAAAGATGAATTAGCTAATGTTAAATCAGACTTAACAATTTTAGAATCAACAAATATTCAAATCCTAAAAAGATTATCAGAAGGATACAACTTATCATTAGATGCTATTAGAGATATGCAATTTGATGAAATAGAAAATCCTGAAGAAACAAGAGCTAGAATTCAGGAATTAACTATTGAATTAAAATCAATTGGAGAAGTTTCAATGGATGCAATTCAAGAGTATGAAGAAACAAAAAAAGAATATGAATACTATGTTTCAAATTTAAATGAAGTTCAAGAATCAGCAGATAAACTAAATGAAATTATTTTAAATATTGATATAGAAATGAAAACTCAATTTAAACGTATTGTTGACGATGTTAATGCAGCATTACCAGAGGCATTCCAAAAATTATTTAATGGTGGAACTGCTCGTTTAATTTACACAAACCCAGATGATATTTTAGAAACTGGAATTGATATTGAGGTTAACCCTCCAGGTAAAAAAATTACTAACTTAAACTTATTAAGTGGGGGAGAAAAATCATTGGTAGCATTGTCAGTGTTATTTTCAATTTTAAAAGTAAGACCATTACCACTAGTTATCTTAGATGAAGCTGAAGCTCCATTAGATCCAGCAAATGTAACAAGATTTGCACGATATGTAAGAGACTTCGTTGAAAACACTCAATTCATTATTGTAACTCATCGTGAAGGTACAATGGAAAACTGTGACATCTTATATGGCGTAACTATGGAGACAAAAGGAATTACAAAAATAGTCCAATTAGCTTTAGATATTGATAAAATTAAAAAACTAATCAATAAAAATAAAGAATAAATTTAAAATTGCATATTGTGCAATTTTTTTGTTATATTATTAACCTTTAATCTATGATTAAAGAAATAAAACCAAAAGTATAATTTTTACTAATTACATGCTTAAATTGGTATAATAATATTAATTATTTCTAAATAGGAGAAAAACATGAACAAGAAATTCTTTTTAGTAATGGTGATAGTTGTAGGAGCTATTGTTGGTCTATGATCATGAACTTTAGTAGCACCAAATAACTCAATAAGTATTGGTGGCAGTGCCAGTGTTCAGCCGTTATTGAAGAAACTTACTGATAAATATAAAACTGAAGATGGTAAAAAATTTGTTTATTCAGCAACTGGTTCAGGGGCTGGAGTTACAAATGTACAAGAAGGTGTTTATGAAATTGGATTTATTTCAAAAGAAATTAAAGAAGATGATTTTGAAAAAGAGCCTATTAATGAAAACAAAGCGTTATTTAGTAATCTTTCAAAAGATGCAATTAATGATAGAAAATGATATTCAAACCAACTAGCAAATACTCCAGGTGTGGATGACACATATCGTTCAATAGAATTTGCAAGAGATTCAATAGTATTTGTTTACAACGATAAAGGAACAGGTTTTGACGAGTTTTTAAAAAAATCAAATTTAGAATTTAAGTTTGAAGTTGATGAAAATGGAAATTTTGTTAAAGATGAAAAAAGTTATAGAATTCTTAATGCAATTTATAAACCAGATTCACAAAATGATTTAATAAGTTGGAATGATTTAGCAAAGTTAATAGCAAATGAATTTTCATTACCCGAAAATAAGAAGGCCAATTTATCACTTGCAGAAGAAGTTTCAAATAAAGTTAAAGTAACGCCTTATTCATCAACAAGTGGTTCAGGGACAAGAACTTCCTTTTCAAATTTAACAGGAATAGAACCTGGTAATGCTGTTAAAGAATATGGAGCTAATGGAACTATTTACAGTCAAATTGAGAAATCTCCAGGATCAATCGGATTTGTTTCAATGTTATATGGTTCAGCAAATTCATCTACTATTAAATCAGTAAAAATTAGCAATGGTGAAAAAACTTGAGACCCTTCAAATGATTCAACTCAAGAATTAGTGGATTACCCATTAACAAGACCTTTTATAGCGATTTATAAGTATGACAGAAATAACAACGATTTAAATAGTATATTAGACTTTTTGTTTTGAATGGCGGCAAGTCCAGAAGTTGAAAAAATATATGCATCTGTTGGTTTAACACAATCTGTTCAAGCCAAATAATCAGAAAACAAATAAATTATAAATGGAAAGGAGATACCCATGTTTGCAAATAAAAAGAATCAAGAAAATGCTTTTAAAGCTAAAGTATTTAAGCCAAAACAAAATTTTAATGCTAAATTTTTTAAATCAATTATTTATTCATTAACTTTTACTGTTATTGCTATTTTATTAGTTTTAGTTATTTTTGTTATTTTAAAATCAACTCATGTTTTTAAAGAACAAGGTTTCTGAAGTTTCATAACAGGTACAAGTTGAAAACCTGGCAAAGATGGATCCGGGCAATATGGTATAGGATTAATTATTTTAATGACCTTAGTACTTTTAACTATATCAATGGTGTTTGCAATTCCACTAACAATATTTGCAACTTTGTTTATTTCTGAATACCTATCAATAAGTATGCAGAAAAAAGTACTTACTGTTATTAAACTATTAGCTAGTGTACCATCAGTTGTTTTTGGACTTTTTGCAAGAGATCAAATTGGAGCATTATTTCAATTAATGGGTGCTCCAAATAATGATAACTTGATGGTTGCCTCAGTAACAATGACTTTTATGGCAGCTCCAACAATGATAAGTTTAAGTTATAACGCTGTTCAATCTGTTCCTGAAGGTTATCGATTAGGTAGTTTAGGTTTAGGTATTTCTAAAGAGAAAACAACATTTAAAATTATTAGAAAATCAGCTTCAGCTAAAATAATTTCAGCAATTATATTGGGTATGGCTAGAGTAATTGGGGAAACAATGGCTATCATGATGATTGCAGGTAACTCAACTGGTGGTTTTATAACAAACAGCGGAATAAGTGGTTTTTTATTTTCATCTATTAGAACATTAGCTGCAACAATTGGTCTTGAAATGACGGAAAACAGTGGTTGAACGCATCAATCAGCTTTATACGCAATTGGTTTAATTCTTTTCTTATTAGTTTTTATTATTAATATCGTTATTTTATTTATGTCTAATGTTGATAATATTAAATACTCAAGAAGAATTAAAAGAGAAGAAAAAATGAATATGAATTCTTCAAAAAAAACTAAATCGCCAAAATATGTTTATGATAAAAGAATGTTAGGAATGATGGTTCATAATAGAACAGAGAATAAATTTTTTAAAAAAACATATTCGGCAATAATGTTAATGTTAATGTGAATTTCAACTGCAATTATTATTTCGTTTACATTTTGAATTTTAGGTGATGTTATTATTAGAGGATTAATTGGACTATCAGACCCTGTTGCATTTATTCATATGGATACTGAAAATAGAACAGGTGGAGGAATTTTTGCAGCATTGCTTACAACAATCTTATTAGTTGTTTGTACTTTAGTATTTGCTATTCCCTTTGCTTTAGCAGCGGCCATTTACTTAAATGAATATGCAAGAAAAAGTTCAGTCTTAACTAAAACATTTAGATTTTCAATTAACTTATTAGCGTCAACACCATCAATTGTTTTTGGTATATTTGGTTTATCGATATTTATTGTTTTATTAGGTTTACCGTTTAGTATATTAGCTGCTGGTTTAACGATGACAATAGTTGTTCTTCCAATGTTAATTTCTAACTTTGAAGATGCGTTGCAACAAGTACCTCATCAATATCGTGAAGCTGGTTCAGCTTTGGGTTTAACAAAGATTCAAACATTATTTAAAATTATTTTACCTAATGCAATGGAAGGTATAATTACTGGGATTATCCTAGCGATGGCTAAAATAATAGGAGAATCTGCTCCAATTTATTTAACTCTTGGAACAGATATTCAAATGCCAACGCAAGGATTCTTATCTCAAGGAACAACATTAACTACTGGAATCTATATGATGGTAGCTGAAGGAATACCTGGTCATGGTCAAGGAACAATTTACTTAATGGCATTAATTACAATTATACTAATTATTGGATTGAATTTTACTTCTGGAAGACTTTCATCATTGCTTGTTCAAAATACAAAAGATTTAAAAGCAAAATCAAAAATTAAACGTAAAGAATTTAAAGCTAAAACTAAAGCAAGAATTAAGAAACTAAAGCCATCGCTTAAATTTAAATGAATGAAATTGCAAAGCAAATTAAGAAAAGGTGAAGTTGAAGTGAAATTCTTTAAAGAAATTTCAACAAAGAATAAAGCTTGAATCAAACGAAAAAAACAATATAGAAAATTAAAAAAAGGAGTTATAGATAATGAGTAATACACTTAAAAAAGATGAAACTTTTAAAGGCTTAAATTTAAATAAAAATCTAAAAGAAGATAAGCCAGCAAAATTACCGCCTCTTTCAAAAAGAGCAGATGTTATTAAAGTAACAAACTTTAACTTCTTCTATAAAGGTAAAAAACAAGCTTTATTTGATATCAATATGGATATTAAAGAAAATTCTATTACAACTTTTATTGGTCCTTCAGGGTGTGGTAAATCTACACTTTTAAGATCAATTAACAGAATGAATGACTTAATAAGTGGTTCAACTGTTGAAGGATCAATAGAAGTATTTAATGAAGAAATTTATAAGCAAGGAACAGATGTTTCAAAATTAAGAACTGAAGTTGGTATGGTTTTTCAAAAAGCTAATCCATTCCCTTTATCAATTTATGAAAATGTAATTTATGGACCAAAAACACAAGGGGTTAAAAGTAAAAAAGTATTGGACCAAATTTGTGAAGATTCACTAAGAAAAGCTGCACTTTGAGAAGAAGTAAAAGAAAAATTAGAAACCCCAGCGCTTGGTCTTTCTGGTGGACAACAACAAAGACTATGTATTGCTAGAGCTATTGCAATGCATCCAAAAATTTTATTAATGGATGAACCAACATCTGCGTTAGACCCAATTGCAACTTTAAAAGTTGAAGAATTAGTTTTAGAACTTAAAAAAGAATATACTATAGTTATGGTGACTCATTCACTGCAACAAGCAACAAGAATCAGCGATATGACAGCTTATTTCTTAAAAGGCGAGTTAATAGAATACAATACAACTAAAAAAATATTTATTAGTCCAAAAGACTCAAGAACAGAAGATTATATTTCAGGAAGGTATGGTGATTAGAATATGTCAATTAACAAAATTTTAGATAATGATATTCGACAACTAAGAAGCATGCTTGAAGACATGATTAAAGAAACTAAAGTTCAATTTGCTGAAACATTTGAAGTTATTACAAAAAATAACGTTGAAGGTGCAGCAATGATTGTAGAACATGACAAAATTATTAATGATAAGTTGAATGAATTTACATCAACAGCTCTTTGAAAAATTGCAAAACAACAATTAGTTGCTCGTGACCTAAGACTTGCTGTTGGAGGTATACTATTAGCTAGAGAAATTGAAATCATTGCGGATTACTCTAAAAAATTATGTATCTTTTTTTCAAAATTTAAACCAACAAAAAAATACACAACATCAATCCTAAATCTTTTTCAGTTAGTTATAGATATGTTAGATAGCTTTTCAGAACTATTTTCAAACTTTGATACTAATCTAGTTGTTAAAGTTATGGAACTTGAATCACAAATTAATAAAGAATTTGAAGACTTATATTCATATTTAGTAAAAGCTCTTAAAAAAGCTGAAACAAATGAAGAAGTGACAGAAATTTCAGAAGCTATGAAACAAGCTAAAAATCTGGAAAGAGCTGGAGATCATTTATTAACTGTTCAAGAAATTGTTTCATTCATTAGAACAGGAAGATTTGAAGAAACTTCGGAAATATATGACAATTTAAAAACATTAATGTAATAAATAAATTCTGTTTAATCAGAATTTTTTTAATTTTATGATAATTTGATAAAATAATAAATAGTAGATAGAGGTATATCATGGGTTTTTGAAACAAGTTAAAAGATAAAATATCTGGTAATCAAACAGAAAAACAAAATAATGAAGAAAAGATAGTTAAAAGTAAACCTATTGTTGAGCAAAAACAGCTAACTGAAAAAGAAATAGCTAAAAAACAAAAACAAAAAGCAAAAAAAGAAAAAGCTGAAAAAGCAATTGCAAAATCAGCTTTAGATTTTTCAAAAGATATTAAAAAACTTTCTAAAAAATATAAAAAAATGGATGATGATTTCTTTGACGAACTTGAGGAAGTTTTAATTAAAACTGATATGGGTATGAAAATGGTTTTAAAAATTTCAAATAATATTAGAAGAAAAGTAAAAAATACATCTGAAGCAAATGAATTTAGAGAAATTCTTGCTGAAGAAATTTATGATATTTATACAGATGGTTCTAAAAAAGTGGAAGAATTAAATTTTGAAGATGGAAGATTAAATGTTTTTATGGTTATTGGTGTAAATGGAACTGGAAAAACTACTTCATTATCAAAAATTGCAAATTTCTACGCTGAACAAAACAAAAAAGTCTTAATAGCAGCTGCTGATACATTTAGAGCAGGAGCTATTGAACAATTAGAAGAATGAGTTGATAAAAGACTTGATAGTAAAGTTGATCTAGTGAAAGGAAAAAAACAAAATCAAGATCCTGCAAGTGTGGTATTTGATGCTTTAGAAAAAGCAAAAGCAGAGGGATATGATTTATTATTGATTGACACTGCTGGTAGATTGCAAAATAAAGTTAACTTAATGAAAGAATTAGAAAAAATGTATCAAATAGTTCATAAATTTGATAAAAAAGCACCACATGAACTTTTATTAGTGATTGACGCAACAACAGGTCAAAATGGAGTTATGCAAGCTCAAGAGTTTAATGAGGTTGCTGATATTTCTGGTATTGTTTTAACAAAAATGGATGGAACAAGCAAAGGTGGAATTGCACTATCAATTAAAGATCAATTAAATATACCGGTTAAATTAGTGGGTGTTGGAGAACAAGTTGATGATATTGAAAAATTCGATGTTGACCAATATGTATATAATTTAGTAGTTGGTTTCATGGAAGAAAGAGAAGAAGATGAGTAAAATAACATTAGAAAAAACTTTAGAGTTATCATCACTATTTTATTTGTATAAAAACATGCTAACTGAAAAACAAGTTGAATATTTTGAATTATATTTTGAAGAAGATTTGAGTTTTCAAGAAATAGCTGATCAATTAGTAATATCTAAAGCAGCAGCACATGATGCAATTAATAAAATTATCAAAACATTAAATGATTTAGAAGGTAAGTTAAAAATAAACGAACGAAAAATAAAAATTCAAGGTATTATTGAAAAACATAATAGTTCTGAAAATAAAGAAGTTTTAGAACTTATAAAAGAAATAGAAGAGGTTATTTAATGAAAGTACTTATGGTAGGAGATATCTTTGCTAAACCAGGTAGAGAAGTTTTTAAAAAAAATATTGAAAGCTTAATTAAAGATAACCAAATTGATTTTGTTGTTGTTAATGGAGAAAATACAACGCATGGTAAATCTATTTCAAAAGAACATTATTATTTTTATAAAGAAAATCACGTTGATGTAATAACAAGTGGTAACCATATATTTAAAAATACGGAAGTTCTAGAATATATAAATCAGACACCTGATTTGTTAAAACCACTAAACATGTATAAAACACCAGGTAATGGATATGTGATTATTGAAAAAAATAATAAAAAAATATGTGTCTTAAACTTAATGGGGAATAACTTTATGGATCCTTCAAACAGTGTTTATGAAACTATGGATGAGTTCTTATCATTGAAATTATCATACGACATATTATTAGTTGATTTTCATGCTGAAACAACAGCTGAAAAAATAGCTTTTGCATTAAACTATGATGGAATTATAACTGCTTTTGTAGGAACTCACACTCATGTGCAAACTGCAGATGAAAGAATATTGCCAAACGGTACAGCATTTATAACTGATTTAGGTATGAGCGGAGTGATTGATTCTGTTATTGGTATTGAAGCAGCAGATGCTATTTATAAGCAAAAAACGGGATTGGTAAGACGTTTTCAACCAGCAAAAGGAAAAGCAAAATTGAATGGAGTAATTATTCAAATTGATGAAAAATCAAATAAAGCTATAAGCATTAAAAGAATAAGTATTTAAAAGCAAATTATTTGCTTTTTTTATTTCAGATTTTTAAACGGATTTAGTATAATTTATATTGATATCGCAGAAGGGAAAAATGGAAAAATGAGAAAATTATTTACTAGCGAAAGTGTTTCAGAAGGACATCCAGACAAAATATGTGATCAGATATCTGATGCGATATTGGATGAAGTACTGAAACAAGACCCAAACGCTAAGGTAGCCTGCGAAACATTTGCTACCACAAACTATTTATTAATTGGCGGACAGATTACAACAATTGCTACTGTTGATTATGAAGAAATTGCACGTGACGTATTAAGAAAAATTGGATACAACAACGATGCTTATGGTATCAATGCCGACACTTGTGAAATTGATATCAAAATTGAACAACAATCAGCTGATATTGCCTTAGGAATCGATTTAGATACTGAAGTAATTGGAGCTGGTGACCAAGGAATTATGTTTGGATATGCTACAAATGAATCTAAAACTTTCTTACCATTAGCTATTACTATTTCGCATGAGTTAGTTTATTTAGCTTCTAAGCTAAGAAAAGAAGGAAAATTCAAATGAGCAAGACCTGACATGAAGTCTCAAGTAACAATTGATTACACTGATGAGTCAAATCCTAAAATTGATACAATCTTGATGTCAATTCAACACGATGATGAAATGATTGAAGAAGAATTTAAAAACTTTATAAAAACAGAAATCATGGATGTTGTTGCTAAAGAGTTTAAATTAAACACTGATTTTAAAGTGCTAATCAATCCAACAGGTAGATTTGTTATTGGTGGACCTCAAGGAGATACTGGGTTAACAGGAAGAAAAATTATTGTTGATACATATGGAGGTTATTCACGTCATGGAGGAGGAGCTTTTTCTGGAAAAGATGCAACAAAAGTTGATAGAAGTGCTGCTTATATGGCGAGATATGCTGCTAAAAACTTAGTTGCTGCTGGTTTGGCTGATAAAATCGAAATTCAAGTTTCATACGCTATTGGTAAACCAGAACCAGTTTCAATTTTTATTGAAACATTTGGGACAGAAAAAGTAGACAAAGAAATTATCACAAAAGCATTAAATGATAATTTTAATTTTTCAGTTAATGAAATTATTAAAAAATTAGATTTAAGAAAACCAACATTCTTGAAAACAGCAACTTATGGACATTTTGGAAAAGATGAATTAACATGAGAACAATTAGATAAAGTTGAGCAATTAAAAAAATAAAACAAATCACTTTTAAAAAGTGATTTTTTTGTTATAAAATAATAACTAATAAAAAAGGAGAAAAAATGAACAAATTAATAAGCAATAATTTTTTTAAAATATTAGTTTTGTATTTTACAGTTTCGTTTTTTTTACCACAATTAGGATTTTTAGTACCTTTAATTGTAGTATTCTCACTTTTTTATTCAATTTTTAAAGTTTTTAAAGAAATTAAAATTAAGCCTAAATTTATGGGAATATTCTTTATTCTTTTCTTTCTTTGAACTTTATTTATTTTCGTTTTCGCAATTGTAATTTCGTTTATTTTATTTAAAAATAATAGTATCTTATTAAACTTTAAATTATCATTAATAATATTTTGTTCACTAATAATAGCATTTAATTTTAAACCGTTTATAAATATAACTACTTTAAATGAAGAAAATAACTTCAGTTTATATGTTTTTTTGCATCAGTTATTAAAAACATTAATATACTGGTGTTTCTGAGAAAAATTAATTGTTCTTAAAAAAATAATTTGATATAGGCAAGATATTTCATCTATTTAAAATATCCTATTTTAATAAAAAATAAAATAGGAGGATTCTCATGAAAGAATTAATTAAAATAAACAACATAAAAAAAACAAATATTTTACAAGAAATAAATATAAGCATTTTTGAAAATGAATGTATTTCAATTATGGGTAATAGCGGAGTAGGTAAATCAACTCTTTTAAACATTTTATCAGGTATTGAAAAACCATCAGAAGGAAGCGTCATAATTGATGGCACTAATATATCAGAATTGAATGAACCTAAATTAACAAAATTTAGATCAAAACAAATATCATACATTTATCAAGATTATAAATTAATTGAATATTTAACAGTTGAACAAAATATAAAATTTGTTGAGAAAAATAATAAAAACATAATTAACGAAGAAAGATATTTAAATTTACTAAAAGAACTTGGATTAATTGAAAAAGAAAAGGTTATTGTGTCTAAACTGTCAGGTGGACAAAAGCAACGTGTAGCAATTGCAAGAGCATTACTTGGAAATTCAAAGATAATATTAGCAGATGAACCAACAGGAGCTCTTGACTTAATCAATACTAAAAAGGTATTAGAGGAATTAGTAGTTAATAGTAAAAAATTGGGAAAAACTTTAATTATCGTTACCCATTCACCACAAGTTGGACTTGAAACAGAAAAGATTATTTTTATGAGTAACGGAAAAATAACAGAAGAAATTAAAACTAAAGAAATAACAATTGCTAAATTAGAAAAAAAATTACTTATTGAAAATGAATAATAGTGAAATATTTAAGCAATTAAAGTTTTATAAAAGCTATAACATTCCAATATTCATAACATTATTTTTATCATCAGTTTTTACTAATTCATCTTTATTCTTATTTATTTCTTCGCTCAAACATTTTGATAAGGATTCCAACATGTCTTTAATTTTTATTATCCTTTTTGGGTTATTACTACTAATTTCAATATCAATGACTACATTAATAATAAGTATAAATTTTAATGTTAGAGAAAAAGATCTAATAAATAGAAGATTGATTGGATTGTCTTTTAAAAATTTATTTAAGAATTTATTGCATGAGCAACTAATCATAATGGTTCCAAGTTTTATTTTAGGATTTTGTTCTTCAATAGTCTTAAATAAATTGCTTGTAGCAAATTTAATTAAAAAAACTATACTTCAACAAGGTTTTTCAATAAACTATACATTTTTAAATATAACTTTAGTACTTTTAATAAGTTTATTAACCTTGTATGCAATTATTTATGCATCAACAAAAAAATACCAAAGAATTGAAGTAAGCAACAAAGATAATAAAAAGAAAATGATTAAAAATCAAATTATTAAAATTATTTTAGGATTTATGTTTATAATTTCGTATTTTCTACTAATTGTATTTAATAATACTGAAGTTCTATATTTATTTGGAGGAATATTCTTTATTATAGGGCTACATTTCTTATTAGAAATTATGATAACAGTGATTTGTAAAATGCTATTTCAAGTTTTTTCAGGTTCTTTTGTTTTTTCTAGTTCAATAAAAAATATGCAATATAATGCATCTCTAATAACTAAAATTATTTTAATGCTTGTTAACTCAATGATTTTTTTAAATTTTTCAATTAACGTAATAGGCAAAATGGGTGTTCAAAGTTATGAAATAAATTCTAATACTCAATATTTAAATGGTTTGATATTTTTAGGAGCATACTTAAACATTGTGTTTGTGAGTTTTACATTTATAATTATCATAAACGGTTTTTTAATGTATTTAAGAAGTCTTGAAAAAGAAAATTTAGTGCTAAGACAACTAGGTTTCACAAGAAAAAAAGTTTTTGTCAGAAATATCTTACAATTCATTATAATTTGATTTCTTTATGTAATATTAGCATTTACTACAACAGTTTTAATATCATTAATTTGAAATGATAAAGCAGCTTTATCTAATGTTATATACTGAATTATTGAAATTTTTGTGGTTCTATTACTTATGATGTTATTATGCTTAAGTAATTGATTTTTTAAAATTATTAAAAATAAATAATTTTTGACGTCTTAATTGACGTTTTTTTATTATAAAATAATAACTAATAAAAGGAGAGTTTATATGATAAAAATTAGACCACAAGATAATTTCTATGATTCAGTAAACAAAGAATGAATAGATAATAACGAATTACCAGATGGATATGCATCATGAGGTAGTTTTGAAATGCTACAAAAAAAATCAACAGATGATATCAAAGCAATAATTAATGAACTTGTTAGTGCAAAGAACTTAGATAGAGAAAGTCAAATGATTGCTAACTTGAGATCAAACTATTTGAATAATCAAGCAAGAAATCAGCAAGGAATTAGTCCGATTAATCCAATTTTAAATAAAATAAAAGAATTAGCTGATAAAACTCAATTAACGGCTTTATTTATTGAATTATTTAAAGGTTGAGGAATTTCTTTATTCCATTCAAAAGGAGTTGACTCAGATTTTAAAGATAGTAATCTAAGAGCGTTAATGATTGATTCTATGGGTTTAGGAATGTCTGATAGAGATTTTTATGAAACAACTCACCCAAGACATGAAGAAATTAAGAATGCTTATAAAAACTACATTGAAAATTTAGTTAAACTTTCAAAAGTAGAATTAAAGACTTCAGATATTTTTACTTTGATTTATAACTTTGAAGAAAAAATTTCAAAATCTATGTTTAAACAGGAAGAATTACGTGAACCAGAAAACATTTATAATGTTGTAACCATTCAAGATTTAAATACTATATGTCCAATTATTGACTGAGCAGCATATCTAAATCAAACAGGATATGATAAGGCAAAAAAAATTATATTAACTGAACCTAAATATTTTGAAAAACTAAACGAAATGATTAATGAAATTAGTTTAGATGATTTAAAAGATATTATGATATATAAAATAACTAGTTCTTATTCTAAAATGTTAACAATTGATTTGTATGAAAATGCATTTAAATATGGATCAGTATTTAGTGGTGTTAAGAAAATGAAACCTATCGAAGATAGAGTTGTTGAATTTGTTGATAGCACACTTGGAGAATTAATTTCAAAAGAATATGTAAAACGTCATTTTTCAGAAGATGCAAAAAAAGATGTTTTAAAAATGGTTAATGATTTATTAAAAGTTTATGAAAATAGAATTAATGCATTAGATTGAATGTCAGAAGAAACAAAAATTAAAGCGATTGAAAAATTAAAGTCTTTTACTATTAAAATTGGTTACCCAGATAAATGAGAAGATTTAAGTGATGTTCAAATTCTTAGTTATGAAGAAGGCGGGAGTTTATTTGATAACATGCAAAGCTTAGCAAAACACTACATTAACAAAGAATTAAAAGAAATCAATTTACCAGTTGATAAAACAAAATGATATATGGATGCTCAAACAGTTAATGCTTATTATAATCCAACGTCAAATGAAATTTGTTTCCCTGCAGGAATTTTGCAAAAACCATTTTATGATGTAAATCAATCACATGCTGCAAACCTTGGTGGAATTGGTGCTGTTATTGGTCACGAAGTAAGTCATGGTTTTGATGATGAAGGAAGTAAATTTGATAAAGATGGAAACTTCAAAAATTGATGAACTCAAACAGACAACGAGCAATATAAGTTAAGAACTCAAAGAGTAGTTGATCAGTATAATGAATATCAAATTAATGGTTCTAATGTTAATGGTAAATTAACACTTGGTGAAAATATTGGTGATTTAAGCGGAGTTGCTGCTGCTTTAGATATATGCAAAGCACAAAGTCCGGAAAACTTAAAAGATTTCTTTACAAACTATGCTTTAGTATGAAGAAGAAAAGCAACAGATGAGCAAAAAAACACAAGATTACTGGTTGATCCTCATTCGCCTGAAGAATTCAGATGTAATGGTGTATTGGTAAATATAAATGAATTCCACGAAGTTTATGAAACTAAACCTGGTGATGGTATGTATAAACCAAAAGAAGAAAGAACTAAAGTTTGATAATAAACTAATTAAACCATCTTAAAGATGGTTTTTTTCTTGTTTTAACTTATAATTTTATATAGAAGTAAGAGGTATATGATGCAAAAAGAAGTAAATATTATAGGAGCAGGATTGGCAGGTTGTGAAGCTGCTTATCTATTAGCTAATAATGGAGTGAAAGTCAATTTATTTGAAGTCAAATCTTTAATAAAAAATGATATTCAAAAAACTAATGACCTTGCAGAACTTGTTTGCTCAAATACTTTAAGAAGTAAATCTAAAAAAAATGCAGCTGGAATTTTAAAAAATGAAATGAGATTGTTAAACTCATTAGTTTTACAGGCAGCATTAGAAAATGAAATTCCCGGTGATGACGCTTTAAGTGTTGATCGATTTGGTTTTAGTAAATATATTACTGAGAAAATTAAAAATCATGAAAATATAACCTTAATTGAACAAGAAGTTTTTGAAATTGACTACACAAAAGTAACCATTATAGCTTCAGGGCCCTTAACAACAGAAAAATTAGGTAAAAATATTGAATTAATGACAGGAAATGAAAAATTATTCTTCTTAGATGCTTCTGCTCCTATCATCACAAAAGATAGTATTGATTTTAATAAGGTATATTGAGCAAGCAGACATAATGAAGGCAAAGATGGCCAATATATTTGCATTCCGCTTAATGAAGAGCAATTTAACGCATTTGTAGATGAGTTAAAAAATGCTGAGACAGTTAAATTAAAATCTTTTGAAAAAGAAATCTATTTTAAAGGATGTCAACCAATTGAGCAAATAGCTAAGACTAGTAAAAAAGTTTTATTAAATGGTCCTTTATCACCAAATAATTTAGCTGATCAAAACGGTGAAACTCCATTTGCGGTTATACAGCTACGACAAGATGATGCAATTGATTCACTTTATAATTTTGTTGGTTTTCAAACAAACATTAAATGACCAGAACAAAAAAGAATATTACAAACATTACCTGGTCTTGAAAATTTGAACATTGTTAGATATGGAGTTATGCATAAAAATTATTACATTAATTCACCAAAACTACTTAATAGAGGACTGCAAGTAAAAAGAAATAAGAATGTATTTTTTGCAGGGCAAATAACTGGTGTTGAAGGATACATTGAATCAGCAAGTAGTGGAATCTTAACTGCTATCAATGTATTAGCATATTTAAATCATAAGAAAATAGAACAACCATCAAGAAGATCAATGTTAGGAGCTCTAAATTTTTATATAACAAATCCTAAGCACCAAAAATTAAAACCAATGAAATGTAACTTAGGGATTTTAGATCAACAAAACAAAACTGTTAAATCAGAATTTTATTCATTTGATGAATCAGAAAAAGAAATAAGAGCATTTATTAAAATAATAAGTAGTTTTGTAAAAATAGGTGATAACAATGAATAGTAAATGAAATAGTTTGCTAACAAACAAAAATCTTTCAAAAAGAATTGAAGAATTATTAAATAAAGCTTATGAAACTAAAAAAACTATTTATCCATTAAGAGAAGATTGTTTAAGGTTATTTGATCTAATATCCCCAAAAGAAGTTAAAGTTGTTATTATTGGTCAAGATCCATATCATAACCCTAAACAAGCAAATGGAATTGCTTTTAGTGCTAATAATGAAATTAAAACACCTAAAAGTTTAATTAATATTTTTAAAGAGTTAGACAGCGATTTAAATATTAAACATTATGACAATAATGATTTAAGTGGTTGAGTTAAACAAGGTGTTTTATTGATAAATACTTGTTGAACAGTAATTGAGAATAATCCTGGAAGTCATGCTAAACTAGGTTGACAAGAAATAGTTAGTGATATTTTAAGTAACTTAAATAAAAATAATCCAAATTTAGTTTATTGTCTATGAGGTAACTATGCGAAAGGTGTTTATGAAAAATTAGAGTTCAAAACGTCAAATGTAATCAGCTCAGCTCATCCATCACCATTTAGTTATCTAAAAGGTTTTAAAGAAACAAAGCCTTTTTCAAAAATAAATGCAATTTTGCTTAATAATGATTTAGAACCAATAGATTGGTCTAAATAAGGTAAAATAATAATAAGGAGTTACATATGAAAAAAATAAATGAATTAAATAACACAGTGTCTTCAACTGACTTAGTTGTTAGATTAGAAAAAGTTATTGTTTCAACAGCAACTAATGGCTCATCGTATTTAATTTTAAATTTATCAGATAAAACTGGTAGAGTAGAAGCTAGAAAATGAACTGTAACTGATGAAGATAAACAATTATTGCAACCAAATGCTTTTGTTTTATTCAAGAATGCTGCTGTGAACGAATTTAGGGGCGTATTGCAGCTTAAAGTAAGTGAATATAGTATTCTTAGCGAAGATGATTTAAATCACTTTGGATTAGAGGGAAAAGACTTTTTTATCGAAGCACCAATTAACATTGAAAAAAACTATGCAGAGTTAATGACCATTCTTGAAGGTTTAACAAATCAAACTTATCGTGATTTAACAATTGGTTTAATTAAGAAATATGAAAAAGAGTTTTTAACTTATCCAGCTGCAATGTCAATTCATCATAATGTTAAAGGTGGATTATTTTGACATAGTTTCACTTTAGTTAAAAATGCTTTAGCTTTAAAACCAAGTTATGCGTATGCTTCAATTGATTGAGAATTATTAATCTGTGGAGCAATTTTACATGATATAGGTAAAGTAATTGAAATTATTGATCCAACGGGAACAGATTATAGTTTACAAGGAAAAGTAATTGGACATATTAGTATTGGTAATACTGAACTAAATAAAATAGCTGAAGAATTAAAAATATATAAAGATGAGCAAGGTAATATTAATGAATCATTAACTTTGCTGCAACATATGATTATTGCTAGTCATGGTAAAAAAGAATATGGTTCACCAACTGAACCAGTTATTATTGAAGCAATCATGTTGTCAATGTTTGATGATCTAGATGCTAAAGTATTTAAAATAAATGATGAATTAAATAAAGTTGAGCATAAGACATGAACGCCAAGAATTATTAGCGTTGATGGTAAAATGTTTTATAAACATAAAAAGTAATGTAATGTAATGCAACTTAGGTTGCATTTTTTTAATGTTAATTTGACTTATTAAAACTAAAAAAAGATGACTTTAAACGTCATCTTTTATTTAGTTATTTCATTAAAAACATCTTCTAAACTTGCATATTTAAGATTCACGTTCTTATCATGTAAGAAACCTTCATCTTCTTTAAATTTAGGTAAAATATGCTCGTGATAGTGGAATACCACTTGTTTAGCAATAGCTTCTTGATTAGAAATATAGTTAAAACCTTTGATACCTTCTATTTTTTCTTGAAGTATTTGAGCAACAATTTTTTTGGCTTTGTTTACTTCAGATAAATATAAATCAGGCGTTGTTGATAAATTTTCAGCATGCACTTTTGGAATAACTAATGTATGCCCATCACTTACAGGATTAATATCTAAAAATGCGTAAATATAATCATTCTCAAAAATTTTATACGAAGGAATTTCTTGCTTTATTATTTTACAAAATAAACAATCATTCATTAGTCTGATTTATTCCCATCTTCATCTTTAATATATTTTGCAATTTCATCGTATAAACCTTGGAATAGAACGTTATCACCGTCCATAATGTATTTAGTATAAAGTTCTTCTTTAGCTTCTGTTGTGTAATCTGTGTCTCCTGCAACTAACCCATTTTCAATTTCTGAAATTAATAATTGTTTGTTAGTTGCATTTAATTTTTTAATATCAGAACTAGATTGAACTGAATTACTTCAAGCTTCACTTAATTGATAAATACTTTTTGGATCACCGTTTCTTGCTCATAAAACTGAATATAAAATTTTATCTGTATCTTGTACCTTAGCTTGTTGTTCTGTATCAAATCCGCTTGTAAAAGCTGAATCTTCTTTATTTATTGTTTCATGAATACCTAACATTGTATCAGCGTTATTTTCAACATTAACTTTTATTGTACTTGCATTACCTAAAGTAAATGAACCAGTGTCACCTGTTGCTTTAACGTAAAGGTTTCCACTTTTATCTTTAATAATATCAACATTTTTTTCATTTGAGAATGATTTCATATCATCTACAAGAGGATTATATTTATCACCAAGAGGCACTCAAGTATTACTTGGGATAGAAAGTGTTATTTGTCCATTAATAGGATTTAAAGTTACATTTGAGTTATCATAAATATCATTCAAATATATAGGTAAAACTAAAACAATTTCACTTTCACCGTTTTCACCTACTGCAAAACCTTGATCTTTTGGCCCAGTTAGTATTGTTGGTCTGTCTATTGATTTGGCTGCTGTTTGAGCATCAGTTGAAATGCTCAATGAACCGCTTATTGCTTCAATACCAGTTTCATTATTTTTTGCAATACCATTATATCCAGCTAGTCCTAAAAAAGGATCGGCCCCTAATTTGTTAACATTTTCTAGTTTAGGATTTTCAACTGATGATTCATGATTTGAACTAAAGTTTTCTTTTAAAGTGTTTATGCTATCAGCGTCCAAAATAATATTTCCACTGCTATTTGGATCACCTAATGTTTCTTTATAAGTTTTAACTCATGAAGTTGCATCAGTTGAAACTTTTGCTTTGAAAGATCAAATTAATTTAACATTTGAACTTTTAGTTTCAGAAGTTAATGAATTTTGAACAGAAGAAACTAATTTGTTTGATGTATTTAATCTAGCAAAAGATCTTGTATAGTTTGTAGTTGTTAAATTAGTTGAATATAAATTACTGTCTAAATATGCCAAGCTAATTAATTGAGTATATAGGTCTGGAATTATTTTTGCATTTATATAACTTTGAAAACGATATTTCATAATTTCATTTCCGCTAAAACCATTTTCACTTTCAGATTTAGCAACTAAAAATGGTTCATTTACCTGATCAATATGAGTATCTTTATTTAAAACTTTTTTTGTTTTTGGTAAATCATTTATTTTTACCTTATTAGTTGATCCAATAATATAGAAATTATTAGTTTTATTTAAAGTATCTATACTAGGTGTATTTCATTCTTGTTCGCCAAATTCCCCTGGAATCTGTCATCTAGTTAAACTATTATCACTAGCGTTCTCGTTCTTATAGTATATAGAATATCTAATCTTTTCATCATCTTTAAATAAATTAAAAGGATTTAATGAGTGATTATTTGAATATTGTGCATCATCTACTAATCCCTCACTATTGCTAATGATTTTAGCAGTGTACTCACTAAAAAATTTGTTAGTTGCTAAATCATTTAATAAATTAGAAGTAATATTCTCAGTTGACTCTTTTTCTTTTAGTTTTAAAGTAGAAGTAATATTTTTGTTAGTTGCTTTATATTCTTCTTCTGCAATTTTTTTATCTAATATTTTTAATACATCAGCAATGATTTCAGTATCAGAAATTTTTAAAAACTTTTCTGCTTGTGAAACACTTATAAAACCACTGTCTTTCATCTTTAAAATGAAAGTTTTGTATATTTCTTTATCACTAAAATTTAATTTACCAAATCTATCAACTGTTGTTGTACATGAAATTACAACTGAAGAAGTTGTAGCAGTCAGTCCAACTGCTGCTAATATAGCTAATAATTTTTTCATTATTTAATTCCTCCTTCATGCTTATTTAAAACATTGATAATAACCTCATCATTAAATCATTTGTCTGAAATAATATATGTTAATCTTTGGTTTTTTATTGGGTTTGATAAATCAGTTTTTCAGTGTTCACTTTGTGTAATTGAAGAATTTTTTACTTTTAAACCATTTTTAGGAATAAATGATCTTGCAGTAGGTGTTTTTAAATCTTTGTATTGTTTTTCATAGTTATCTTCTACGCTTTGATTTCAATTATCATTTTCATTTCTAAAACTTCTTAAAGGAGCTGCACTAAGAGCTTCTTGATTAAATTCAATAACCCTAATTAATTCATAAACTGCTTGTATGTCTACATCTTCTCCTTCAATTTCAAAGAATTTCCCAAATAAGCTAACGTAGTCACCTTTTGTACCTAATATTTCATCTAAGTAGGTTCACATTCATTGACTTAGCAATCCAAAATTTTCTGTTGTTGAAGTAGCTGCTTTTGCATCTGCTAAAATGTCAAAATTATAAAATAAATTTGTTTTATCATCATCGCTTGATAAAAATCCTTTAGCAACAGTATTGTTAACTAAAAATCTTTCATAGTCATTTGAAATTGAATAATTAATTATCTTACTGTAATCATTACCAAATTCGGTACCCATATTATTAATAATATTTTGTCTAGCAATATCATTATTAGTACCAGTTTCTGGTTCAGGTGTAACAGGAGGATTTGTTGTTTCATCACTATTATTATTTGTATTTTTTGTGCTATTACCTAAATTATTTGAACTTACTGCACTTATTTTTGGATTTAATAAGTATGGAATGTATTCTTTATTTGTTTTTGATAGAAGATCATAAGCCATTGATTGTTGTTTATCTTTATCAATAGATTTACTTTGTTCTGTTGAGACTTTAGATGTAGTACTTTTTAATAAGTTGTAACCATCAATTTTCATAAAATGCAATCCATCAGTATCAATAAATGCAATAATTCCATCTTCAGCATTTAATACTTTATAAGGTTTAATTGCTTCTGTTTCAGCATCTTTTGAGTTTTTTCCTTCAGTTTCAGCATGTCTACCTAAATCATTTACAAGGTTAAATAATAAGTTCATACCTTTTTCTGCATCAGTGCCCTTAGCAGCGGCCATTTTACCGTTAAAGCTTTCTCATTCACCTACCAAATTAGTTGTATCAGCATTTCATTCATTTTTTTCAGAAATTTTATCTTCTTTTGGATTTGATAATAAGAAATCATAAACAGAGTATTTAGCTATGTTTGAATATGTTCCTGTTGATGTGTCATAGTCTAAAGTTAATAATTTTTCATTATTTTTAGCTGTTAAGAAATTAATGATTCCTGTATCAGTCTGGCTTTGACCTAATTTTCATAAATTATCTTTATTTGAACCTCTATAAAATGTTTCAAAATCTGTTAGTCCAGTTGAAGCACTTGTTTCAGCATTTGCAGATGATGAAGAAATATAGGCCTCATAAAATTTGTAAAAACCTTCAAAGTAATTAATTAATTGAGTTTGAGTGTTTCCATTGTTAACAAATTGAGCAGGACTTATTTCTTTATTTATATCTGGTGTAGCTTCGCTGTTAATTTTTGAAAAATCTAAGACAATTTCAGAAGTTGCAACAGGTTTTTTGCTTTCAAAATAGTTGTCAACTAAGAATTTTTGTGAGTTTGAAAGTATATTATTTTTTTGGTTGTCTTTAGGAGAATTTAAAATAGGTGCCACAGAAACGATTTGTGTTTTGTTAAGTTCTCTAGAAGGTCTACCATTATAGTTATAAAAACCATTATATATGCTATTTTTTTCAAGTCTTATACTTGAAACATCGCTATATTTAAAAATATTATCATTACTACTACTGATTTGAGAAATAGTTCTATCTGTTGAAACTGTTGTGTTAGCAAAAATAGCACTAATGCCTGATAAAAAAGTTCCTCAAGTTAAGTCAGTAAAAAATTTATCATTTGTATTCTCAATAAATTCAATTTTAAAAGTTGTATCGGTGCTTACTGGATTTGTTGCTTCTAAATTATTAGTTGATTTAAATGCATTCTTTCCACCTAAAGCATTAATTAAATTAATAATAGAAACTTGTTGAGCTTCAGTTGTTGCTTGAGTAGTAATTTTTTCATTTAAAGTATTACTGTTGATTAAAACATTTCCATTTTGAGTTAAAAATACTGATAATAAGTTTGAAATAGTTGTTCTATTTACTTCAATTGTTGAATACCCTTTTGCTCAAGTTGATTCAGTTGCTCCGAAACCTAATGCCTTTGAAAGATTAGCATAAGCAGAGTTAGTTGAATCAGTTAGAATATAATTTGAAATTCAAGCATTTTCTAATGCTGTTTGATCACCAGTAACTCAAGGAAATTCCCCTTTTAAATACTTAATTCAAGCTTTTGTACCTTGTTTTTTGTTATCAAGGTATTCTTGTCTTGCTCTTTCCATTTCAGTATTTGCACGACCATATATTGTATTTGTAGCTTTTGACTCTTTACCATATTGTGTTTTTAAACTTTTAGCAAATTCTGTTCCACTTTCATTCATATAAGGATTATTTGTAGAATTTATATTTTCAAAAATATTATTATCCTTATTTGCTTCTTCATAAATGGCAACTGCAAAAATATTATAGAATTGTACTAAAAATTTTTGAGGATCTTTACCTAAACGTCCATAAGTTTCATTGTATCAATTTAATAAATCTTCAGTAGTGATTTTAAAATCACCATCATCATTAATAAATATATTTCCATATTTATCGTCATCCTTATCATTTGAACATGAAATTAAAACACTTGTTGCACTAGCTGTTAAAGTAAAAGCACCAATTAGTGATAGTAGTTTTTTCATTTTGTTTTCCTCCTGTGAAATTTCGTTTCTCTTAACACTTATTTTTTATATAAATATAAGCATTGATAATATTATAACCCAAAACCTATGAATTTCCTAAAATTTCACTCATAAAATAGTATAATATCAAAGATAGAAATGTAGGTTGTAAATGAAAAACTTTAAAAAATATTTTCCATTTTATGATAAGCAAAGTAATTTAATTTACTTTGATAGCTCAGCAACTAGTCTTAAACTTAAAAAAGTTATTGAGGCTGAAATGAAATTTTTGAATGAAAATGGATCAAATCCTCATGCTGTTGACTATAAAAAAGGCTTTGAAGCATTTGAAATAATCAAAAATGCTAGACAATTAACTCAAGAATTTATTAACGCTAAAAAAGCAAATGAAATAATATTTACAAGTGGAACAACACATTCAATAAATCTATTAGCAAACGGACTTAAAAAAATAATAAAAAAAGATGATGAAATTTTAGTTACAGAATTAGAACATTCAGCTAATTTATTGCCATGAATTGCTTTAGCAAATTCTATAGGTGCAAAAATTAAAAAAATTAAGTTAAATGAAGACTTTACAATTGATCAAGAAGCATTAAAACTACAGTTATCAGATAAAACAAAAATAGTTTCATTTGCTAGTGTTTATAATACTGTTGGGGCTAAAAATGATGTTAAACTAATTACTAAAGTAATTAAAGAGTTTAATAACAATATAATTGTTCATGTTGATGCAGCACAATCAATTGGTCACACAAAAAATGATGTTACAGATTCAAATATTGATTTTATGTCTTGATCTTTTCACAAAATGTATGGACCATTTGGTGTTGGTTGTTTATATGGAAAATATGAATTACTTAATCAATTAGAACCATTGTTTTATGGTGGTGGAATGAGTTTAAAAATTGAAGAAAATTTAATTGATTATTCCTTATCTTCATTGCCAGAAAAATTAGAAGGTGGAACACCAAATATAAGTGCTATAGCAGGGGTTATTGAATCAATTAAATTTATTAACTCAATAGGTTTAGATCAAATTGAGGAACATGAATTAACATTAAAAGATTACTTTAAAATTAAAGTTAAAGAAAATAACTTAAATGATCACATAACTTTTTATAATTTAGATACTAAATCACCCATAATACTATTTAATGTTAAAGGTGTTAATCCACAAGACATAACTAATTTTTTAGATGAAAAATATAATATTTTAGTTCGTGGTGGAGCTAATTGTGCTAGAAGAATTGAAGGTGTTATTGGAACAAAAATAGCCATTAGAGCTAGTTTCGGAATCAATAATAATAAAGCTGAAATTGATCAATTTATAGAAGCTTTAAAAAATACAAATAGCTTCTTAGATGTGCTATTTTAAAGGAGAAAAATGATAGATATAAATGATGATATTTTATTAAGAAAAATTTTAATGAAACATTTTACTGAGCCTGAGAATTCGGGATTAAAAAATATTGCAAATGCAATTATTAAAGATGCTAAATCTCAAACTTGTGCTGATGAAATGAAAATTGAAATATTAGTTGAGAATAATATTTTTAAAGAAATAAATTTTGAAGGAACTGCATGTGCGGTTGCAACATCTAGTGCTGATATTTTCTTTAATTTAATAAAAAATAAATCTTTAGAAGATACAAAAAAAATAATATATCAATATCAAAATTTTTTAAATACTGGTGATCTATCTGAAATTGATCTTTTAGAAGATTTAGTAGTTTTTAAAAACATTAATAAGCAAAAAAATCGCATATTATGTGCTAATTTAGCAATTGAAGCCATAAATGAGATTATTGAATAGTTTGTTTATGTATAATTATATTATGTAATAATAAATTATAATTTTAAAGGAGAAACAATGAGCAACAAGAATCAAATAAGAGAAAAATTTCTTAAAACAAGATCTTTCTTATCAAAATCATACAAAGAAGAAGTTAATAAAATTATCGAAAGAAAAGTTAATCATTATATAGATAGATATAACTTAGAAAAATATGCCATTTATCTTTCAACTGAGAATGAACCTAATACTTTAAACATTATTGAAACAAGTTTAAAAAAAGAAATAGAAGTTTATGTTCCATTAATTATTGAAGATAACAAAATGGAATTTAAGAAAATTACAAATTTAGAAACTGATTTAGAACAAAATAAGGTTTTAAACATTTTACAACCAAAATCAACATGTCCAACATTAGAAAATGGTAACTACATTAATACTATGTTTATTCCTTTGGTAGCTTTTGATAAACAATTAAATAGAGTTGGTATGGGTAAAGGGTTTTATGATCGTTGATTAA